>DAOVQV010000133.1 GCA_030628445.1 Phycisphaerae bacterium
AAAAACAACCAAGAGCAAAACCGCCTGACCCGGGCGCGGGAAACCAACAGCGAAACACATCCCTTCGGTAACGCCGTGCTGGAACTGCATCTGACCACTTGACATCGCCTCCGGGTGGGGCTCTATAATCTGCTGGGCCGGGCCGATTGGTCGGACCGGCGGAAACCCGTCAGCCAGTGGCGCTGCCGGGATGTCGCGTTGAGTCGGACGAAGAATGAGTCGTTTCTGTCTTCTGGACGAAAAGCAGGATTACGTCGCGCATGACTGGGACCTAGCGGGCGACGCCGGAGCCCGTGGGCACTGGCTCGATCTGTTTGAACGTCATTTTGACCAGACGCTTCAGGCCGCCGCCAAGCAGTATACCCGGGCCGCGGGCGCGCAGATCAAGGCCGCTCGATCCGAGTTCAACAAGGCGATAGAGCTCCTGCGAAAGGACCCAACCTCACTTCCCGGCGGTAAGCTGGACGTGATGCAATTGTGCAGACTTCGCCAGGACGTCCTCTTTACCAACAGGCTGAAGGATCCCTTCCGCCACATCAAGCTGCGAGAGAACGAATCGGCGATGCAGCTGTATCCGCAGGTCCTCTCCATCCTCCACGCGACCGGTCCGGGCGAAAAGTGGGTGCACCTGATCCGCTGCATCTTTGCGGGTAACATATTCGACTTGGGCTCCCCGGCGACCATGAAGCTGACCGGTGAGTCGCCGGACTTCACCGCGACGCTGGCCCAGACAAAGCGGCGCCCGTGGCTCCTTGACGATTACGATCGCCTGGCGGACGACCTGGACACGGCCCCGCCGACGAAATGGTCAAAGGCCGTCGTCTTCGTCGACAACTGCGGGACGGATTTCATACTCGGGGTCATGCCCTTTGTTCGAGAGCTGGCCCTGGGCGGGACGCAGATAGTCCTGGCCGCCAACGAGCGCCCCGCTCTGAACGACGTAACGGCCGACGAGACGGTCGAGATCGTCCAGCGCCTAAGCAGGATCGACCCGGACCTCGCCGCACTGATCGACGCCGATATGTTCGAAGTCGTCTCGACGGGCAACGACCTACCGCTGATCGATCTTTGGGACGTGACGGACGAGCTGAACGCCGCGGCGACCGACGCCGAGCTTGTGGTGCTGGAAGGGATGGGCCGGGCCATCGAGAGCAACTTCGATGCGGCCTTCACGTGCGACTGTCTCCGCCTGGCGCTGCTGAAGGACCCGCTGGTCGCCCAGCGCGTCGGCGGGGAGGTATACGATTGCGTCTGCAAATACGTCCCTTCCGGCGAAGCTTATTGACGTTCGTGTTGCGAAAGCAACTCTGCTGAGCGAATCGAGTCCGCAATCTCATCAGTGTCACCTGGACAGTCCATGAAGTACAAGCTCTTGGGAATCGACGTTGACGGGACGCTTATCGGGCCGGACCAGCAGGTCACCCGCCAGATCATCCGCGCCGTCGGCGCAGCCGACCGGGCCGGACTGCGCATCTGTCTGGCGACCGGGCGCAGCTACGTCGAGACCGCATCCATCTGGCGCCAGCTTCGCCTTACAGCTCCGCACGCCCCGCTGATCCTGATCGGCGGGGCGCTGGTCTGCGAGCCCCTAACCGGCCGGACGCTTTGGGGAAGGACCATTCCACGCCGACTCGCCTTTGAATTCGCCGACGCGCTGGATGAGCTTGGTCACTCGGCGATGGCGATTGTCGACGCCTGGCGGTGGGGCGTGGATTACTACCTCGCCGAGTCCGCCGACGCTGATGTCGCCGCACGCCGGTGGTTCGCCAAGATGGACGTCAAGGTCCGCCGCGTGCGACGACTGGCGGACGCCCCCGAGTTCCCGAACCCGCTGCGGATCAGCTTCGTGGTCGATCCCGACCGGGCCGCCGTGACCGTCGCCAAGCTGCTGGAGCAATTCGGCGCCCGGCTGAACATCCATTCGATCGTGGCGCCGAATTACGGGGTGACGGTTATCGAGGGATTCGCGGGCGGGACGGATAAATCTGCGGCCCTTACCTACGTCGCCCAGGGGTATCAGATTTCGCCGGGGCATATCGCCGCCGTCGGCGACGACGTCAACGACCTGGCGATGATCCGCAAGGCGGGACTGGGGGTGGCGATGGGCCGAGCGGCGGAATCTGTCCGCAGCGCCGCCGATTACGTCGCTACCGACGGACTGGCCGCCTTTATCGACGGTCTAGTCGCCGGGCGGTTCGACGGGGTCTGAGTCACCGGGTACGCCGCTGAGGTGGCAAATAAGGTTGGTCATAATCGCCACGGCCGTGGGCGGTGCGTAACCGCGAATCATATATCCGGGATACCCCACAAGGGCGGCGGTCAGATCGTCGCCGCTGAAGACAATCGCCAGCCGCTCGTCGCTGTAGAGCCCCTCAATTCTGGGTACGCAGCGGTCCCGGCCCAGCGCACCGGCCAGGTCGCGTCGATAGGTGACGCTCTCCAGCGGCTCGGGGCCGCTCTGCAACAGCTTCACGCTGAGCTGCTCGAACCGCCCGCCGGGAAAAGCCCTCAGTAGCTCTGTCTTGGCTGCTTGGGCGAACGGCTCGCCGCCGCCGGCTGCGTCGACTATCAGCGTCCCACCTGCCCTTACGTATTCCCACAAGGCGGCTACCTCATCGGTGCCAAGCCTGAATGCGTCCGTTCCGGTCATGTGGGCTACAGGCCACGCGGCCGCGGACAGATTCCGGATCGAGATCGGCTCGCCCAGTTGGAGGCGAATCCCATGGCGCCGGGCCATGATGTTCGCCAGGCGCCGCAGGGCGAGCGGCTCGGGGTCGTAGTTCCCGTCGTATCTGACCCGCCCCAGGCGAATGGTGCTGCGGGGGGTGAAATGCTCGCTCGGCGCGGGTGGCCAGGGCGTCCGGGCCCACGATCTGAGTTGACCGCGATCCGTGGCGTACAGACAAATATTACCCAGCAGCTCAAAGGTGGGCATCTGCAGTTCCCCGGGTCCGCCCTGCAGATCGGCCGAAAGCTCCCGCGCGGAGTGCACCGCCAGCACGCGCACCCCGTTGGAGATCCCCCAGAGTCCCTTGGGACTAGGCGGGGTGAAGTTCACCGAATAGATCGGATGGTCATCGTCGAGCCGAGCCAGTTCGTATTGCGGGAAGAGCCGTTTAAGGAGTCGCAGTATGCCGATGGTGAAATCCGTGTCGTTTGAGGCCGCCTGCGAGACAATCAACCCGCCTCGAAGGATGAACGTTCGAAGCTTGTCTGTCTGCGGGTCGCTGAGTTGCATTGTCCCGACGCCGGAGATGTACAGAATCGGCGCATCGTGCAGGTCCCGGATGGGCCGGTCGATATCCACCACTTCCCAACGGACGGGCTGTTTGAACGTATGTGATACCCAGCCCGTAAGGTTCGCGCAATCTCGCGGGTGGGTGTTCCATTCGCCGTCGTAAGACAACTTGTTCAACAGAACGCGCCGGCGGGCGTTGAGAAGAAACAGAAGCGAAAACGCGGTCTGCTCGATCGCGTCCGCATGTCCCCAGGCGCCATCATCGCGCTGCGCCCAGATCAGCTTGGCGATCCCCTCGTCGCGCCAACTGCGGGCGCCGAAATACTTTCTCCCGCTTGCAACAGCGACCCGGGAGAGGTTGTAGACCCACTCGTGATACCGGTTGACGCCCAGGGCGGGATTCTCGTCGATGCTATAGTGCTCATCCAACCACGTCATCGCTCGTGCGATCGACTCGTCGATCTCGGTTTCGATGCCCCCGGGCCGGTGGAGCTTCCGGGCACAGGTGTGCAGCGCCAGCAGCCCCGCAGCGGTGATCGACCCGTATGTCTTGTCCCGCATAACATCCGGGCGGACGCGGTATCCCCACCCGCCGTCAGGGCGTTGTTGGTCGATCCAGTGGCGTGCAACTCGTCGCCAGTAGTCATCCGTCGCTTGGGTCTTGGCTTGGGGTCCCGACGAGACCGCAAGGACGGCCGCCGCCGTGTGATAGTTGTCATTACGCCTACGGGCGGGGCCTGGGTACAGCGTAGCTGCGTAGGCTCCTGTTTCGCCGGCCGATTCGATCAGTTCCCCAACGTCGACAGTCAGGACCGGCGAGTAACGCTCGTCGCCGGCGGCCCCCAGGACTTGCGCCCGCATCGCCACCGCGTAGATCCCGCGAAGCTGGCGCCCGGTAAGCCAATCCAGGGCTCTGCGGACCGCCGGGCTTGGGGGCTTCGGTTCGGCGGTGAGCAGCGCATAGGCGCAAAGGGCCGTCTTGGCGCCGTAACGGACGTCTCGGGCCGCCGGTTCGCCGCGGCAGGAGCCCTGGGCGTCGATCTTGGAGTTGAGGTACCCAACGGCTGCGGCGACGGCGCGATCAAGATCCTCATGTCCGGGACCACCGGCGGAAGGGCCGCCTGCGATGCAGGGCTCGCAGACCGCCCCGCAAGCAATCAGACAGATGATGGAGGATCTAACCAACCCGAGCATTCCTGCGCCAAGCGCGATCACGTGTTTTTCGCGCGGGTGGGTACGAAGCCCACCTCGCCGTATAGTTTACCGCCAACTGCGCTAATCGATTTTCCAGATAAGTTGGAGGCGGGGCGTCTGGAGCTCATCGATCGTCTTGCGGTCCAGGGTGAGGGCGGACGAGGCCCTCGATTCCATCAGCCGCGCCCAAACGCTTTTGCGGGGCGTGTAGCGGACCACCTTTGGATTTGTCAGCTCGGCCAGGGCTCGGGCTCGCGCGATGGCCCGGTCGTGGTATCCGATCTTATCGATCAACCCGAGGTCCAGGGCCTCTTGGGCAAGGTAGACCTTCCCGTTGAACGGTTCGGTTTCCTTGATGATTATGCGCTTTGCCCCTTCGCCTTCGCCTACCTGCATGGTATAGGGCGCCACCGCCCGCAGGACCAACCGCTCACCGCGGCCGTCGGTGACGATCCGCTCAAACCGCGCCTGTATCTTGTCCAGCATCTTTTGCAGATGGGCAAGCTGACGCTGGTCGGGCCTCTTGAACGAACTCCATTCATCCTTCCACCCGCGTGCGTGGGT
>DAOVQV010000104.1 GCA_030628445.1 Phycisphaerae bacterium
GCGTTGTACAAGGGCATTGCCGATGACAGCTACCCGTTCATCTCGGGTAACACCCAGCGGAAAAAGAAAGACGTCGGGATTGGTGGCTTACTGAAGATGAATTATGACACTGACCTGATTGCAGGAGGCCACGACGATCCATTCCAGCTGGATGGTGCACACCCTTTCGAAGGGGCGGACCTGTGCATGGTGGAGAACCTTTGCCTGTTGGTGAAGGAGAAGATGGTCGCGTCCTGGAAGATGTTCCGTTGTCCCCAGGTCTCCCGGCGGGTAATGAATCGGGGCGAGGACGCGAACAACGATTACGGATTTCGGAGTGAACAGGACGAGATCGACATCGACTACGCCTATCACATGGGTTACTACTTGACCAATGACTACCCAGTGATGAACGCGAATCGGCTGAGACCTAGGATGAACGGAGGGTGCATAATCCTGGGCGATAGGCATGGAGAGCAGGAGGACGACACCATCGTGGAGGAGTTCAGCGGCCCTGAGGGCGGCGACTCGGATACGGACAACGAGGGTAAGGGGTTTAATCACGGTAAGGACGGGATCAACGTCTTAAGCGCCAGCTACTCCGTTACCTTCTCGAAGAAGATCTTGTGCGGCGTGAACGAGAACAACATCTATACGGAAGATATGGACAAGGGCGACGAGACGCCCAACGGGAGCGTGGATCTTCCTCCATCGGGCACGGCGGTAAATGAGCTGGACACCATTCTAATTAATCCGACAATGCCCTGAACGCCCTAGTTATGCCCTCGTCTGAGTAATGACCACTAACCGGGACGGCCCGATCAAATCGGCCGTCCCGGTTCTTTCTTGTCCTTCTGGGCGCCGAAACGCTGTAGGTTCTACCTGACAAAGCACCTCAAGGGGCTTGTGCAACGTCCGGAATCTGCTAGACGCCGAAGGTCCGGTTGTGTGTACTATATTCGGATGGGAACGCCCGATTTCGTCGGGTTGTCGTATTGAAAGTATCCGCCGGGACGCCCCGGACTTCCCAGACGGAAGGTGCCGGGTTTTGAGGGCAGCAAGTGGAACTTAGCATCACCATTGAGGAACCCGCCAAGCGCGGGGTCTTGTTTGGCCCGGCGGATCGGCACCTCAAGCTGATCCGCGAGGCCCTGGACGTGCAGATCTTCGCCCGCCAGGGACAGGTCAAGATCACCGGTCCGTCGAAGAACGTCTCCCGCGCCGCAGCCGTTCTCCAGCGGCTCCAGCAGGCCGTCCGCCATAACCGACCCGTCACCGCCCAGACCGTCGGCGACGCCGTCGCCGCCTTCGCCGTAAGCGAGCACCATCAGGGAGACGGGGCCCTGGACGTGTATATCCCGGGGCGGACCATCCGACCGAAAACGCCTGGTCAGGCCCGATACATCGAGGCCATGCACCGGCGCGACCTGGTCTTCTGCACGGGACCGGCGGGGACCGGAAAGACCTACCTGGCCGTCGCCAAAGCCGTCAACATGCTCAAAGATCACCAGGCCAAACGGCTGATCCTGGTTCGCCCGGCCGTCGAAGCCGGCGAGAAACTCGGATTCTTACCCGGCGATATGCAGGCAAAGGTCAACCCGTACCTAAGGCCGCTTTTCGACGCGCTGCACGACATGATGGAGTTCGATCAGATTCGGCGCTTCATGGCGAACGATCTGATTGAGATCATCCCGTTGGCCTTCATGCGGGGCAGGACGCTGAACGATTCGATCATAATCCTCGACGAGGCGCAGAATACCACGATCGCGCAGATGTTGATGTTCCTGACACGAATGGGACATGGGTCGAAGACGATCGTCACCGGCGACGACAGCCAGACCGATCTTCCCGAAGAGACACCCAGCGGGCTGCTCGACGCTCAGCGCAGGCTCGCCGGGATTAAAGGCCTTGCCATTATCCGCCTGGATCGCGGCGACATCGTCAGACATCACCTGGTGCAGAATATCGTGGAAGCCTATGGCAAAAACGGTCGAAATGAAGAACAAGTCCCCAAGTGAACACCAAGACCCGCGAGGGACCAGTTGATGTGGCCCTTTAAGAAGAGACTCAAGCAGCGGCGGCTGGAGGTGCGAAAGAACATACCCTCCCCCGGTCCTTCCGTCTGGGATCGCCTCAGGACAAGCGGCGGGATCCCGGCGTTGCTGCTGGGTGTCGTTTTCTTTCTGGCCGCTGGGCTGATGGACGCCTGGCCGGTCGAGCCATTCGTCTACCACCAGGGACAATACGTCCACGCCGACGTGTATGCGCGGGTTCCCTTCACCGTACCCGCCCAGCAACCAAGCGATCCTGCCCGAAGCGGCGAAGCGCCCGCTACGACCGCACCCACTGAGTCAACCGGCGGCGCCCGGACAAAGGGTCCCCTAAGCGACGCCAAGGTCTATCAGGGCGGCGATCTACTCGTTCAGCGAACCCGAAAGCCCGGTGCCGACGAGGCGGAGATTCACCTTCTTACTGCAACCCAAGTGGCTCTGTTGCGCAGCGAGCACGAAGCCTATCTAACCGATCAGCGGCAGAACAACCCATGGCGGTTCTGGTCTCGCATGGTGGGCAGAGCCGGGATTATCCTGCTGATCACCGCGCTTTTGTGTTTGTATGTGGGTAAGTACCACCCCCAGTACGTCAGCAACCCCTGGCGAAGCTTAGCTCTTGTCGCCGTGCTTCTATTGATGCTCGCACTAAACAAGGTGATGGGCTTGCTGTTGGGGTGGAACGCCCATTCAGCCGTGCTTCCGGTGCTTTTGGGTGCGTTGGTGCTGACGATCGCGCATGACCAGCGCTTCGCCCTGGCGGGGGGAGCGGCCCTGGCGGGCCTGGTGGTATTGCAGCAGCGGGCTGACATCATGCTGCTGGTTGTGCTGCTCGCCGCCGTGGCGGTGAGTGTTTTCCAGCTTCGCGAGATCCGCACACGAACGAAGCTGATCGAGATCTCCGTCGTTTCGGCTGTAATTATCGCGCTGGCGGTGCTGGGGAGGGGCTTCGCGGCCGGTATGTCATGGCGTTTCGTGGTGGTCGACATCTTATGGGCCACCGGAGCGGCGCTTCTGGCGGGGTTCCTCATTCAAGGCGGGCTGCCCCTTATCGAACGAGTCTTCCGCGTGGCTACCAGCATGACGCTTCTGGAATGGTGCGATGCGTCCAGGCCTCTGCTGAAGCGTCTGGCGATGGAGGCGCCGGGAAGCTACAACCACTCTCTCCAGCTGGGCACGATGTGCGAAGCGGCCGCGGAAACCATCGGCGCCCGTGGGCTGTTGGCGCGGGTTGGGGCGTATTATCACGATATCGGGAAGATGAACAAACCGGACTACTTCGTCGAGAACGAAGCCGGCGCCGCCTCCAAGCACGAAAAGCTTTCCCCGGCGATGAGCTTGCTTATCATCATCGGACATGTCAAAGACGGCGTCGAGCTGGCGCATGAATACGCCCTGCCCTCGGTCCTGCATGAATTCATCGCCGCGCATCATGGGACGACGCTTGTGCGGTACTTCTACCACGCCGCGGCCGAGCAGCGAAAAAACGATACCGATCGCGCACCGGATGAAGTTCAGTTTCGCTATCCCGGCCCCAAGCCTCAGTCGAAAGAAGCTGCGATTCTTATGCTCGCCGATGCCGCCGAATCCTCCGTGCGGGCGATGAACCAGCCGACCCCGGGACACATCGAAACCCAGGTCCACAACATGGTCACCCAGCGGCTTAACGACGGGCAGCTTGACGAGTGCGAACTGACGCTAAAGGAAGTCCACAGGATCGAGCATTCGCTCACGAAGAGCCTGTGCAGCATCTACCATTCGCGAATCGCCTACCCCAAACCGCCCGAGTCGAAACCGCCTTCGAAGACCCCCGCTAAAGGGGCCGCCGAAGAGAAAACCCCCGGTGCAGAAGCCCAAGACTCCGCCGGTTAGGCCGACAGCTTCTGTCGCACACGCGCGTACGGCGGGGAGGATCTTCTCATCGCCACAGATAGAATCACCCCCGCGCCAAGCAGCAACAAGAAGCAGTAAAACACGGGAGCATAAGCCTGCATCAGGTCGCCCCAGTATTCGCCCACGTCGCTGCCTGCGCCGCTGATCGCAGCTATCAGCTTGCAGGCGCTCGATCTCGTAACCCAGATCAACACCCAACTCATCAGCATCAGACACATCGTCAGGATGCGCAGACTCCTGGAGAAGACGCCGAATCCTATTGCACTCCAGATCGCCACACTACCCACCAGCAGCACGCCTGCGTGGTGGTCCCATGTTCGCTGGTTGAGCAGCATCATTCCGCAGGCGACCAGGCCGTAGTGCAGCATGCGCCGCCCGTCGTCGCGAGGTAGTTTGCGCCACCCAATCGCCCATCCCATCAGGCCCACCACGACCACCTGGGCGACGCGGATCAGCCATTTGACCGTACCGTCCGACAGCGAGATAAAAGCGATCCAACCGTGTTGTTGCTGATGGTCGTATGGGTTATCGTCGGGATTCCAGAATATGTCGCCGTTGGGATTCGGTTTACCCAGGAAGTAGCGGCTGAAGACGCCGGGCAGCGACTGGTTGATGTGGATGGGATACCAGGCGCCCTCGACGAGTCCGGGGAGAATCAAGTTGTCCAGCCAACTACCCGTCAGGTCCGCGAAGCGTGCGGGCCCGACCGCCACACCCGGGATTATCACCGCAAAGATAACCAGCCCCGCCACCATCGCCACCAGCAGCTTCCAGTTTCGTTGATACAACCAGTACACCACGAACAGCGCGGGGGTCATCTTCAGGCATATCGCCAGGGCCAAGGATGCACCGGAAGCGATGTCCCGCCCTCGCCGATATGCCCAAAGATGAAATACCACCGCAAACAGCACGAACCCATTCGTGTTCCCGTGCTGGATGTCGCCGATGATAAACGGCATGGCGCCGACCAAACCGAGTCCAAGGACCCAATCGGGTATTCGCCGACCCTCGTGGCTCGCTAATCGCCCCGCAAGCCAAAATGCCCCCAGAAGCGCCACCAGCTTCAACAGGTTGAACACCACCGCCATTACCGGGACCGGGAGGTACGCCAACGGCGTCAAAAGGATAACGACGAAGGGCATATTCGGGTGCAGCTGGGCCCTGTCTGCTTCGATTTTGGACAGGGACGGGGCACTTGCCCGGTTCTCGCCGTGGCGGATCGGCTTCGACGGGTCCTGATAGATGTCCCACCCTCCCCAGAACTGCCGAACCGCCTTTCGCCACCGGCCAATTGCGCCCTTGTGCTGCTTGAAGCCCGCAAGCGGGCGCCCCGGATGCAGGCGGGTGAGTTCTTCGGCCTTGCGGATTCGCCTCATCGTACCGACCTGGAACTGCACTACCGGTGCGATCAGCGCCACACCGAGCAGCACATACGCGGCGATACGCGCCGCCTTCGCCCTGCGGCGCAGCTGAGGTGCGGATGGAATGGGGGTGCAGTACGGCAGCGACCAGCGCGGGGTTTGCGAATTACTTTTCATGACCGGTAAACTTTATCGGCCCGGCCTGTCCAACGCCACAGTCCCCTTCCCGATGTTGCAATCCCCGCGGCCTGGTGATATGTTTGCGGCGTGCCCGGTCGATCGAAAACCAAGATTCTCATCTCATCTTCGCAGAAGGCGATGCGCGTCCCCCGAAAGAAGCTCCAACGCCTTATCCGCTTCGTCGCTGCGCAAGAGAAGGTTCGTGTCGACCATGTCGACTTGGTAGTTGTAACCGCCCGCCGAATCGCCTCGCTGAACCGCAAATATCGCGGGCGGGGCGGACCGACTGACGTGCTCAGCTTCGATCTTTCCGAAGTTGGCGCGACCGGGATTTGTGCCCAGATCGTAGTCTGCGGCCAGATCGCCGCCCGCCGGGCCAAAAACCGCGGCACGGGCCCACAGGCGGAGCTTATGCTCTACGTCGTTCACGCCCTGCTGCACCTGTGCGGATATGACGATTCCACCCCGCGTCCCGCAGCAAAAATGCGCACTCGCCAGGAGCAGTTGCTGGCTGCGTTCCTGAACAAAGGGCTGAAAAGAACGCAACACCAACGGTAGAGTTGCCTTTCTTTTTAGCTTTCTGCGTTCATGTCGCCAGGGTGCGCAGTACCTCATCAAGCGTCGTCTCGCCGGCAGCGGCCCGTCGCACACCGTGGGCCGCCATCGTCGTCATGCCCTGACCGACAGCGATCGCC
>DAOVQV010000123.1 GCA_030628445.1 Phycisphaerae bacterium
GTCGCCCAGCCCAACAGCAACCGCTGCCACTGTGAAAGTGCCCGCCTGGGACGTCGTGAAGCTGTACCAGTCTTCGTCGTCGACTGTGGAGATCCCGCTGATATGGATGTCGTCCCAGCCCCGCCCGGCAGACGATATCGACCCGTCATCATACTGCTGGAACTTGACCTGGAAGTTGGGCCCAAGTGTTATCCCGACGTCGGCCGCCTCTTCAGTAAGGTTTACGGTGTGGTTCTGCCATTCGACGTAAGGCTGGTCGACGGCGTCCCAGACAGGATACCAATTGATCCCGTCGGCGCTGATCGCCACGCCGTCGGCGTCCGCGTGGTCGGTAAACGCACCGTCGAACGCGTGCTCGTCGTCGCCATACTCGGCGTGGGAGAAGTGCAGGAAGGCGACCGCCAGATCGGGAAGATCGACCGTCCAGACAGCCTCATTGAGTGTGTAACCCTTGCTGTCGGATCTATCCATCCATAGCGAGTATTCGCCGCGCCCGACTGTGTGGGCATCGGTTACCTCTATCCGTCCAGCGCCATCAGAAGACCAAGTCGCCCAAGTACTCGCGTCCAACGAGCCGTCCTCAAAGTCTTCAGACAACGACGGCAGATATCCGATGACCGCGGCACGTCGGGCCGTGTCGTTAAGATCCACGAAACTGTCATCGATATTCTGTGCCGTCTGAAGTGAACCGTTGTCGGCGCCGCCTTCGGCGTCGAGTTCATGCGCCGCACGCTGCCACACGCCGATGCCATAGGTCCCAGTCGTCTCTTCCAGGCCGCTGACAACTAAGGTGTAGGTACCTGCTTCGGTAAGCTGCACGCCAGATATAATCGCGTTCTGACCGGGTGATTCACCAGCCGCGGAGGCCAGCTTGTCCGCCCCCCGATACAACAGCACCTCGCCCTGCAGGGCCGAATCCGGCCCCAACTCCACAGAAACGAACACAAGTCCGTCCACATCGAAGGTAAAACCGTCGGTATCGCCGACAGTCTCGATCTCATCGAAGACCTCCGCCCAATAGACGAGCGAGCCGACCGGCGGGTGAGGCCCGAACCGAGACAATTTGCTGGTATGTCCGTCGACGTCCAGGACGAACTCGCCTGTCCCGCCGGCGGAATAAAGCTCTACGAAATACGTACCCGGACCGGGCCCTGCAAACGTCAAAGATGCGTTCCGCCCGTCCGCTGCGCTATTATCGTCATCGGCCAGAGGCGTCCAGGCCTCGTCGTACAGCACAATCGCCGGGTCCAGCGAATCGCCCATCGGCGTGAGAGTCTTTATGCTGATGTCGCCGGCGTCGTTCATCCAGAACCGGTAGAAATGACTCTCGCCGCCGTATATCGCGCCCAGCACTGTCGGCGCTGCTGAGATGTTCTGCGCCAAGGCCGGTTCGTTGTTCGGCATGATGTCGAAGGTGGACTTGGTCAGGACAACCAGATTGTACGCGTCGTGGCCTGTAACGCGGATGTAATAGTCCTCAGGGACTACCGTGAAGTCCGTCAGGACCTGCGTGACGTTCGTCCCGACGAAGCTGGACTGGGCCAGAAGCTCCTCGCCGGCGCTGTACAGTTCCATCTCCACGTCGTCGGTGTATGGCGAGACAAGCGCCAAGGTGATTTCCCCCGCCTCGGGAGGGCTGAAGACGTACCAGTCTTCACTGTCGGGGGCCCCATACCTCGTGATCTGAACATCGTCCCAGCCGCGGCCGGCTGAGGGGATCTCACCATCGTCGTATTGCTGGAACTTGATCTTGAAGTCAGCGCCAAGCGTTATGCCGGCTGCTGCGGCCTTGGCCGCCAGGTCGATCGTGTACTCTTGCCATTCGGCCTCCGTCTGGTCAGTGGCGTCCCAGACCGGATACCAGGTGATCCCGTCGGCGCTGATCGCTACGCCGTCGGCGTTGTGTTGGCCTACAAACGGACCGCCGAACGCGTGCTCGTCGTCGTTGTACTCGGCGTGCGAGAAGTGCAAATAGGCCTCGGTCAGTCCTGAAAGATCGACCGTCCAGATCGCCTCGTTAAGCGCATCGGCCCCGCCGCCCAGCAGGTCCATCCACAGCGAATAGTCCCCACCAGCCGCAGTGTGTGCGTCGGTAACTTCTGTCCGCCCTGGGCTGATTGGTATCGCCCAAGTACCCGTGTCCAACAAACCTGTCTCGAAGTCGTCGGAAACCACAGACAAGGACCCGAGGACCGCGCCGCGCCGGGCTTCACCGTCCAGAGACAAGAAACTACCGTCTATATCCTGCGCCGTCGCAAACGTGCTGTTCGGCCCGCCCTCGTATACTTCCGAATCGATCACGGCCCCGAGGCACACATCTATCATGTACGTGCCGACAGTCTCTTCCAGGCCGGTCAGAACGATCTTGTAGGTCCCCGCCTCATCCAGCGCCACGCCCGATAAGACTACGTTCTCGCCAGCTTCGCTTCCCTGCGCGATACCAACCTGGCTCAGACCGTGAACGATCTTCACCTCAGCCCGCAGGGTCGAATCGGGATAAATCAGGACGGTAGCGGTCTGGGCGCCCTCGATGACAAAGGTATGGTCGTCCGCGTCGCCGATGCTTTCGATCTCGTCGGCGGCCTGCGTCCAATATATCAGCGATCCGTATGGGTCAAGAGGCGCAAATGCCGGTAAGGTACCGTTCAGCAGCAGGCGCGGTTCGAGCTGCTCGAAGCTAACTGGCAGCTCTCGGTCCGTGCGATACCGCGGCCACGGGCACCGATCACGGGTGGGCATTGTCTACCTCCAAGACGAGCAACATACGCCTCCTGCTTCTGGGCCGAAACACCTCATGCACGCGGCGTAAAGCGAGCATGGCGGACGAATCGGCCTGCTCACGCTGGAACACCACCGCAAGAAGACGGCCGTCCTGGCCTTGCCCATAAGTGGATCCATCTGAGGCCAACAACCCCCCAACCTCCTGCGGTTAGCTGATTTCCTTACACCCCATGCTACCAGAGATGCCCAACACGTCAAGGTCAATATGGACAAGCGGCGGTGGTGCGAGCTGGCAGCGCGCAAAGAAAAGCCCGGCCTCTGGAACCGGGCTGGCGAGTCGCCGGAAAACTGGGGAACAAGGATTCGAACCTTGACTAACTGATCCAGAGTCAGTCGTGCTACCGTTACACTATTCCCCAGAATCGGCGCAAGGACGAAACTGGTAGTTTATTCGGCTTAATTTATGGCCTCACCGCGACAAGTCAACCCAAATCCGCGCGACTTGCTGCGGCGGAGAGCATAAAGATAAAGGGGCCGTTGCGGCCCCTTATTATCGTCCACATGAATCGATTTGCGTTGGCTGGTAAGCTCTTACGCAGCGGCGATGGCTCCGGCTACACCGCACCATGCCCCCACGGATACGGTGTCGAACTCTAGCCCAACTCGGTAACCCCCCTCGCATTGCCGACATTGAACTATCGTTGCGTAGATGTTCTTTAGGCCGCCGTCGCAGGGCATAGGTAGGGATACCACTATGCGCTGACCTGGATAAAATGCGCGGTCGGCCTTGGCACCAATGCCGCTCTTCGATATATCGACCATGTGGAGCGTGTCCACCACATCCCCGCCATCAGGATCGAGCCGAATCGAGCAGAGTTCCACATCGTGATTCTTGCGTGCGTGTCGCCTGCGTTCGAGCTCCAATAACATCGCTTGCGTCATTGCCTGTTGCTCCCGTCCCAGCCCGCTAAACTACTAGGGCCGACTTTAAGAGAATCGGTCCAACGGGGGGCCAGCTTAATTTAGGCGGAATGTTTTTGCCTAAGCTATTTATTTTACCTACAATACCGACCATGGATGGTACGGACGCCAACAGCGGTCTAGTGGTGCTCGTCGGAGCCGGACCGGGCGATGCGACACTGGTTACCGCCGCGGCGATAAAGTGGTTAACCGCTGCTGACACAATTCTTTACGATCGCCTGGCGCCGGCGGCGCTGGTGACGATAACCCGCCCGGACGCCGAGAAGATCTGCGTCGGGAAGGTGCCCGGCGAACCCAGTCTGCCCCAAGAGCAAATCAACGCCCTGCTGATAGAAAAATGCAGCGCCGGGCGGCTTGTGGTGCGGCTCAAGGGCGGCGACCCATTCGTCTTTGGCCGCGGTGGCGAGGAGGCAGCGGCCCTAACCAAGGCGGGGATCCCGTTTCGAATAGTGCCCGGCGTCACCGCCGGCGTCGCAGCCGCCGCCTTCGCCGGTATACCCCTGACCGACCGCCGCGCCGCCTCTACCGTCGTGTTCGTAACGGGCCAGGAGGCCGCCGACAAGGCCCACTCGTCCATCGACTGGGCGTCACTGGCGCGGATCGAGACGCTCGTGTTTTACATGGGCGTCGCCAAGCTGGAGCAAATCGCCGAAAAGCTGATCGCCGTCGGCCGCACGCCCCAGACGCCCACCGCCGTCGTCCAAAACGCCTCCACCCCAACGCAGCGAACCGTTGTCGCAGCCCTTTGCGACATCGCCGAGCGGGCCCGCGCCGCCGAGATCAAACCCCCAGCCGTCATCATCGTCGGTGCTGTGGTCGATATGCGCCGCCAGCTCGCGTGGTTCGAGAAGCTACCCCTTTTCGGCCGCACCGTCCTGGTCACGCGCCCGCAGACCCGGGCCTCGCAGCTGGCCGACCCCCTCCTGCTGCTCGGCGCCAATGTCATCGAGGCCCCGGCGATTCGCATCGATCCGCCCGAGGACTTCCGCGCGGTCGATGCGGCAGTGAGGGCTCTGAGGCAGTTCGACTGGATCGTGTTTACCTCGCCAAACGGTGTCGAGGCGCTTCTCGGGCGAATCGAGGCGCTGGAGCTGGACGCCCGGGCGCTGGGCGGCGCTAAGATCGCAGCCGTCGGCCCCGCCACCGCCGAGGCGCTGCGCGATAAGTTCCTGCGGGCGGACCTTATTCCCGATCAGTTCACCACCGAAGCGCTCGGGCAGATCCTTACCGAGACGACTCAGATCCGTGGTAAGAATGTGCTGCTGGCCCGCGCGGACGTCGCACGCCCGCAACTAACCCAAGCGCTCCGATCAGCCGGCGCGAAGGTGACCAACCTGGCGGTTTACCGAACGGTCCGCCCGGACGCCTTATGCGCCGAGGCCGTCGAGGCGCTGCGGACGGGAAAAGTCAACTGGATTACGTTCACGTCCTCCTCGACCGTCGAGAATCTCCTGGCGATTCTTGACGACGACGTTGACATCTCGCCGGTAAAGCTCGCCGCGATCGGGCCCGTCACGGCCGATGCTATCCGCCGTTGCGGGCTGACCCCCACCGCCGTCGCCGAGCCGCATACAATCGGCGCACTCGTCGCCGCCATCGTTGCCCAGGAGCAACAATAGTTCCAGCTAGAGTCGTTAACGGTTGGATGTGGCGTCCCAGGACGAGCCCGCCAAGCAGCGCGAAGCAGGCGATGCTTTACGCATCGTCGATGCAGCACGACGACGCCAGGCGAC
>DAOVQV010000298.1 GCA_030628445.1 Phycisphaerae bacterium
GAAGGCGCGCTTCACCATTTCCCAAGCGGGCTGGGGGTCGGGATCCGTCGTGCCCGGGGCGGTGAACTGCAGTGCGGCGATCAGGCCCGTCGATGCAACTCGCCCGACCTTACCGCCCGAGGCCGCGGCGATCTTCTCGGCGCCGTCGGCCAGGACCGGCGCCAGCTTGGCGGCGTTTTCCACCAGTGCTTCTTTTTCGATCACCTCGAGATTCGCCAGCGCCGCGGCCGAACATATCGGATTCGCCGAGTGCGTGCTGGTCATCTCCCCGGGACCGTACAGGTCCATCAGCTGGTCGGTTCCCAGCACGGCGGAGACCGGCATGCCCCCGGAGATGCCCTTACCGCAAGCGACCAGGTCCGGGACGACACCGGTATGCTCGAACCCGAACCACTTACCGCACCGCCCGAACGCCGCCTGGATATCGTCGAAGATCAGCACGGCGTTGTGGGCGTCGCACCACTTTCGCAGGGCCTTGGCGTAATCGGCCGGGATGAGCGTCCCGTTGCATCCCTGGTAGGTTTCGCTCATCACACCGCAGACGTTGTCGGGATTGATCGACTTGTCGGTAAGCGTCTTTTCGAACACCGAAAAGCTTATGTCTTTCTGGCGGAACCCCTCGGGGAAGGGCACCTGGACGAAGGCGGGGTCCGGTGCGCCTATCCATTCCTTCAGAGCCGGCGAACCACCGGCCAGTTGGGCGCCCATCGTTCGGCCGTGGAAAGCATTGTCGAAGGTCACGAGGATTTTTTTGTCCGGGCCGAACTTTTGCAGGGCGAAGGTCCGGGCAAGCTTGATGCAGCACTCGGTCGCCTCAGAGCCGGTATTCAGCAAGAACACCCGCTTCAGCGGTGGCGGGAGCAGCGCGGTGATCTTGGCGACGAGCTTGGCGCGGACCTCCGTCGGGAAGCAATACGCGTGGTAGAGGTGGGATTGGGCGGTTTCGCAAATCGCCTTGACGATTTCGGGTCTGCTGTGCCCGCTGGAAGTGACGAGCACTCCGGAGGAAAAATCCAGCCACGTGTTTCCGTACGGGTCCGACACACAAACGCCTTGGCCGTGGTCCCAGATGACGGGCGGCTGGCCGCCCATGCTTCGCGGTTCCATGTCGCGCAGCCGCTTTAGCTTCTCGATCGACGCCGGGACCGGGATCTTCGTGCCGATGGTTCGGTACTTGGTCTTCACTTGCGGTACGTCTTGTGGGATCAAGGGGAATTCTTTGGTCGCCATTTCTGTTCGGTGCGTCCTTTCTACGTTACTTGTCGGCGCGGCCGGTCGGTCGTGCCATGGGTTTGTGTTGACTTCATCGGTTATTCGTATTCCCTGAACCTGACGCATGGTTCGGGGTCGTATTCGATGATCGCTTCCCTGCCGCCTGCCACGATGCTCATCCGAGCGGCCTCGATGACGAGCTCATTGTAGCTGCTGTTGGCCGGGGTGGCCATGATCCCGTCGGCGTCGTACTGCGCCAGGAGCTTGCGCCTCTGGGCGATATCGTCAAGGTCTCCCACTTTTCTGCAGGCGTTGATAATGAACGCCGCGCTTCTGTGCCCGTACCCGACGGGGACAAGCCCCTCGCCCCCGAGATTGATGAGCTTGAAGTAATCGGGGCTTGGCTCGGCGTAGATCGTATCGCCCGGTGAATCGCCGGCGGAGTTGTAGCTGTGCTTCACCCCGCGGAACTGATCGTGATGGACCAGGAGCGTCGCGTCGGTGTCGCCTTGGCACCACATCGCCAGCCCCTGTGCGTTACCGCCGGGCGCTGCGTTGGGATACCCAAGCGCGTCCACCACCGAAAGCGACGCGCCGTTGTCCCAAATGATGCGCCCGTCGGTCCACAGGTACCCCTTCTTACCGTTGGGATACTCATCCACGATCCCGTATACGCTGACCGAGACTGGCCGCAAACCCGTGATAAACGCCACCAGGTCCACGTAGTGGCACCCGACGTAAGTAAACATGTCGGAGTTCTCGCACGTGCACCAGTTCATGAAGTTCGAGTCGCGGTAGTAATAGGGTTCGATCATCTGCGCCTGTCCCAGGCGAAACTCACCGAACCGCCCGGCGCGGTAGGCTTGGCGGGCCATGAGATTGCGGTCGTCGAACCGCTTGTGATATTCCACGCCGACACACAGGCCGCGCTGGCGCGCCTTTCGCTCGATCTCGGCGGCCTGGGAGTGTTTCAGCACCAGCGGTTTTACGATGCAGACGTGCAGGTCGTTGTCGAGGGCTTCGTCCAGGATCGGATAATGCAGTTGGTCCGGAACGGCGATGACGGCGATGCTGTTTCGCGGCGCCGCTGCGAATACCTCCTTGTATAGGTCGGGGAACTTCCGGTCGCCCTTGACCCTCGCCGGGTCCGGATGCGGCGTGAAGCTGCGACCCGGAAACGCTCGCCCCAACGTCGCATCTTCCTGCAAAGTCTTGATCGGGGGCGAGTCCAGCGCTACGACGTGAATCTCGCCGACGACGCCCTCACGCTGGAGATGGTAAATCGTCGGAAGAAGCTGAATCTGCGTGATCATTCCGCCGCCGATGACCGCTACTTGGGGCGCATCTTTTGACCTACCCATGGAATCTTCTCC
>DAOVQV010000181.1 GCA_030628445.1 Phycisphaerae bacterium
CGTTGCGCTGGAGGGGTGGGACGTCTCGCGCCGCAGCACGCCCGCCCCCCCGCCGGCCAGGATCGTCTGATTCGCCAGGATGATCTGCAAACCGTATCGCGGATTGTACGTAAGTGCGCCAACGCACCTTGCGCCAGGCCCGCCGCCCGCCGGGTCCGTCAGAAGATCAATCGCGAAACACTTCTCGAATATCTTCAGACTCTCGAACCGCCTGGCCGTCTCCAGCACCGTCTGCGCCAGCGCCTGCCCCGTCGCGTCCCCATCGGCGTGGACGATGCGGTCAGCGCCGTGCCCGCCCTCTCTGCCCAGACTTAGTTCCCCGTCTTCGGTGTCGAACTGCAGGCCCCACTGACGCAACTGGGCCACGTGCGCCGCAGCAGCGGCGACAACATAGCGGACCACCTGCTCGTCCCCCAGCCCGGCCGCGGCCGAAAGCGTATCAGCAATGTGATCTTCCACCGAATCGCCGGGCGCCACCGCAGCCGCAAGGCCCCCCTGTGCGTAATACGTGTTCGAATCAAGAACGTCGCCCTTGGTCAGGAGGATCACCTGATGGCCCGCCTCGGCGACCTCGATCCCCGCCCGCAGGCCCGCAATACCGCACCCGATCACCAGCACGTCGGTGAATATGTGCGGGAGCCGCCGACTCTGAAAGCTCACCAGGCAGCGCTTTTGAAGGTAGAGCGTATCCATGGCCAATTCAGTGTACGCCAAGGCCTGCCGCTTTTCGAGCAGAAGCTTACCCCGGAGGGGTAAAGCAGCGGCCCCGCGGGACTTGAAACAGACGGGTGATTCGGGTACCTTGGCCCAGCGATTCGAAGAAAGGATACACCTCATGCGCAAGCAATCATTGGAGTTCTTAAAGAGCCTTCTGACCACGCCCACGCCAAGCGGACGCGAACCGGCCGGGCAGAGAATCTGGTGCGACTACGCCCGCAAGTACGCCGACGAGGTCCACACCGACAGCTACGGAAACGCCGTCGCCGTCCTGAACCCCACCGGCGATCCGAAGGTGATGCTGGACGGACACGTCGATGAGATCGGCCTGATGGTCAAGCACATCGGGAAGATCCCGCGACTCAACGACGGGTTTATCTTCTTCCAGAGGATCGGCGGGGTGGACCCGGCCCTTGTCCCGGGCAAACGGGTGAATATTCATACCGCCAAGGGGATCGTCCACGGCGTCATCGGCGCCACGGCGATCCACCTTACCGATCGCGACAAGGAGCCGAAGGTCCCGAAGATGCACGAGGTGTTCATCGACATCGGCGCAGCCGACCACAAGGAGGCCGAAAAGCGAGTATCCATCGGCGATCCGATCACGTTCGTCGATGATTTCGAGATGCTGAATAGGAACATCGGCGTCGCCCGCGCGTTCGACAACCGCGCCGGGGTCTGGGCCATTATCGAGGCCCTGCGAATCGCATCGCAATCCAAGACGAAACCCGCCTGCGCGATCTACGCCAGCAGCTGCGTGCAGGAGGAGACGGGCCTGCACGGGGCGAAGATGCAGGTCCTGAGCATAAAACCCGATATCGCTATCGCCGTCGACGTCACCCACGCCACCGACACGCCCGGGATCGACTACAAGCTCCACGGGGAGGTGAAGATGGGCAAGGGCCCGACGATCAGCCTGGGCCGGGAGAACCACCCCGTCCTTACGGATCGGATCCGGAAGATCGCCCGGCGAAAGAAAATCCCCCTCCAGCTGGAGACATTCAGCCTGACCGGCGGGACCGACGGATATGCCATCTGGACGCACGGCGGCGGGATTCCAACGGCCGTGCTGGGTGTTCCCGACCGATACGTCCACTCAACGGTGGAGATGCTGGACCTGCGCGACTTGCGGCGGGCCGTCGACCTGCTGGCCGGATTTGCGCTGGACTTGAAGCGCAGCGAACGGTTCAAAGTCAAAGTCTAAGTCTAAGAGCCCCTAACGCCAATGAGGCGCCAGGCCGTTCACAATCCCGCCAGGACCGGGTGCGCTATGTGCTTCCCGACGAGGCGCCAGGCACGCCAGGCGCCCTTGCGCGAAAGGTCGGGAACAAACCCGAAATCCAGATACGTCTTGATCGCCGGTATGCACGGCGTCGCCGTGGCCAGCATCGCCCGCCTGTGTCCAAGCTTGCGCAGCCGCTTCATCGCAACCGTCATAATCGCTTTGCTCAACCCCCTCCCGCGGTGGTCCGGGATGATCGCGACCCAGTGAATCCTGCCCCACCGCCTGCGGCGATAGCTGCGATGATACCACGACGTGATCGTCCCGACGTCTTGTCCGTCAGGCGAGACCAAGAAAAAGCACCTGCCCGGCATGGATTCAAGATCGTCGCCGAAATTCTTCTCGAACGTCCGGGCGGTGACCTTGATACGCTCCTCCGCGATTTTGTGGATGTCGACCCAGGTCTTCTTATCGCCGCGGCGATATGGCCTAAGCGCGTACCCGTCCTCCAGCGGATAGTCGGGGATATCCGCCAGATTCTGCCGGATCATCGTAATCCCGATGTTCTCCATGGATGCTCTCCCGTCGCATGGAAACCCCCTTGGACGCAAAAAAGATGCGAAAAATGCGGCCGAAAGGATTCGAACCTTCACGTCCATACGGACACAGGCACCTGAAGCCTGCGCGTCTGCCAATTCCGCCACGGCCGCGGCACAGAATCGTAAGTATACTTTATCGCGGCGCTCGCCAAAGTCAATGGCTCCCTGACCCCACACCCGACGGTCTGGACACTTTCCCGACGGGGCGAATTCGGCTAGACTTCGTACATGATTATCACGATTGACGGCCCGGCCGGGTCCGGGAAATCCACAGCCGCCAGAAAACTCGCCGAGGCGCTGCAAATCGCCTACCTCGACACCGGCGCGACGTACAGGGCGATCACGCTGCTGGCGCTGCGGCGAAAGGTGAGCATGGACGACGAGGCCGCCCTCATCCAGCTCGCCCGAGACGCCGACATCCACCTGATCCCCGCCCCCGACGCCGTGCGCGTCCTGCTGGATGGTAAAGACGTCAGCGACGATATCCGCTCGCCGGAGGTCTCCGATAACTCTCACTACATCGCCCGCTCGCCGGGAATCCGCAAGGTGCTGGTGAAGCTTCAGCGAAAGTTGGGCGCCGAGCTGGGCGATTTCGTCTCCGAAGGCCGCGACCAGGGCTCCGTCGTCTTTCCCGACGCCGACATCAAGTTCTATATCGTCGCCTCACCCGAGGTCCGCGCGCGGCGACGGTGCGAAGAGCTGATCGCCGCCGGGCAGGACGTCGTGTACGAGCAGATCCTCAAGGGGATCATTGAACGCGACCGGCGCGACTCCACCCGCGCGACAGCGCCCCTGACAAAGCCCGACGGCGCCGTCGAGATCAACACCACCTCCAATACCGTCGAGCAAACCGCGGAACAACTACTTACCCACGTGGAGCAGCAGCGATGAAGGCCCTGCCCAGCTATCCCAACCCGGCGTTGGCGCGGCGTCCCTGGCCCGACGGGGTTCCGAGGTCCACCCCGCAATACCGCTTCTGGCGGTGTTTCTTTCAGGCGATGACCTGCGCGCTGTGCCAGGTGCGCATCTTCAACCGACACTTCGAGCCCGCCAGCGGCTCGGCGGTCTATATCTGCAACCACCAGAGCTTCCTGGACCCGGTACTGATCGCCTTTGCGCTGCGGCGGCCTATGAACTTCATGGCCAGGGACTCGCTGTTTCGCGTTCCGCTGTTCGGGCGGGTTATCACTTCGGTGAACGCCTTTGCGGTGCGGCGCGGTACGGCGGACATAAGCGCGGTCAAAGAGTCGCTTCGCCGCCTCAAAGCCGGCGGGCAAGTTGCGATCTTTCCGGAGGGGACGCGGTCGCGAGGTGGGCGAATCGGGCAATTCTTACCGGGCCTGGCCGTTCTGTCGCAGCGGGCGGCCGATTGGACCGTGCCCGTCGTTATCGACGGCGCGTTCGACGCCTGGCCGCGAGGGAATATTCTGCCCGTACCGGGGAACATCGTCGTGCAATACGCGCCGCCGATACCGCGCGCCGAAGCAAGCGCCCAAAAACCCGACCACTTCATCGCCGCTGTTCGTGCCCAG
>DAOVQV010000174.1 GCA_030628445.1 Phycisphaerae bacterium
AGAAGAGCATAGAACTGGTCTACGACCGCGCAAGCAATACGGTCGAGTGCTTCTATGAGGGGGTATCCATGGGGACCCGCAGTGTTGATCCGGGCTATGCGGATTTCACGAAGCTGGTCCTTTACCTAAAGACCGCGGCTTCCGACTCATCAGGGCGTTTGAATATCGATGACATCCGGGTCGCCAACACGTCGGTGGGTAACTAAAGCAGTTAACGATTGGATGTGTCTGTTGCAGGGCGAGCCAGGACGAGCAAACGCTACTTCAATGGTGTTAAGCGCTCTAATGGGCCCGGACAGCTTCATCGTGTTGCTGAATCGGCCGATTGTGTTATAATGAGGGCTTATTGGAGGTCCGCGGACATCCCAGCAAGCGGGTCCGCCCCAACAGCAAGAGACGTTAAGCAGGAATTCGGAAAGGGTCAGTATAATGCATCGTCAGTCTATCAGGTTCACCAGGAACACAGCTATCCTTCTTCTTGTACTTCTGATCGGCGTTTCCAGCAGTTGCTTTGCCGCCACCTATTACGTCTCGCCGACCGGTACGGCCGGTGGCGACGGGTCGCCGGGGGACCCCTGGTCGCTGTCCAAGGCGAATACCGATCTGGTGGCGGGCGACACGGCGATTCTCATGGACGGTTCGTACCCGACCAATATCGCTCCATCCCACAACGGGGCGCCGGGGAACCCGATTACCTATCAGGCGGCCAATTCCCGCCAGGCGATCATCGCCGTCGGCACCTATCGGATCAACGTCGCGCTGCGTTCCTACATCACGGTTGACGGCGTCAAGGCAGAGAACGCCAGCAGGTGGGTCTACGGCACCGGGTCGCACCACATCACCATCAACGACTGCTATTTTCGCAACAGCTCCGGTTGGGAGTCGGCCCGGTTCCAAAACACCGGCGGATACATTCGCATCACCAACTGCCACATAGAAAGCGGCACGGACAGTCTGCACATCCGCGAGGGCGAGGGCCACTACATCGCGGGTAATACGTTCATCCAAGCCTCGCACACGTGCCTGGTCATCATGGGTATCAAGCGATCGGTGATCGAGAACAACACGTTGACCAACATAGGCCAGAAGTGCATGGAGGTCTTTGCGACGCGCGGGATATACCCGCCGAACGAGCACAAGTGCGAGTACAACCTGATCCAGAACAACTGGTTTGGGCCTACCACTTCTTCGGGTATACAGTATGCGGGAAACTCCTCGATCCTCCGTCGGAACATATTCGACGACTGCAGCGTGGGGATGAACTGGGCCAACTACGGGGGCAGCGACCCGACGGACGACCCGGAGGCGTGGTGGGACGAGCACAACCGTTTCTACAATAACGTGCTGTACGACTGCGGCCGGGCAATCTCAGGTGCGTGCCTCAACACCTTGGTCTACGGCGACGGAGGCTTCGGCGACAACGTCCACGTCAACAACATTATTTACAACGGCACCGGCGCCCAACAGGTCGCTATCGACTGGGACGCCGTGCCCCAACAGCTCGCCTTCTACTACAACGACATCCTGCGCACATCCGCGGGGCAGGACGTATTCTGGTGGCTGGACAAGCCCGGGACCGACAAGTACTTCACACTCAGCGAGATTCAGGCGGCCTACCCCTCCCTGTACGCCGGCAACATTGAGACTAACCCCCAATTCGTCAACGCAGGCGCCGACGATTTCCACTTGCAGGGCGCCAGCCCGTGCATCGACGCCGGGGGACCTTTAACGGCGACGACCTCAGCCGGGAGCGGAACGATCGTACCCGTGACCGACGCCTTGTATTTCACCGACGGGTATGGGGTTGTGGCCCCGGACACGATCCGCATCGGAACCCAGCGCGTCACGATCGTTTCGGTCAACTACGCCACGAATCAGATCACGATCGATCGCAGTACTTCCTGGTCGGCCGGCGCGCCGGTCTACACCAATTACAACGACTCCGCCCCGGATATGGGCGCCTTTGAGACCGGGACGCCAGGATCCAATGTCGTCGG
Organism: Phycisphaerae bacterium; assembly: GCA_030628445.1. Taxonomy (GTDB): domain Bacteria; phylum Planctomycetota; class Phycisphaerae; order SM23-33; family SM23-33; genus DAOVQV01. Next base: position 1,998 of record DAOVQV010000174.1, read on the forward strand.
GCGATATGTCTTCTACAACAACTGCTACTTTGACGGCAACGACCCGGCCGCCGGCGCAGCCGACGACGATGCGATCGCCACCGACAAGCAGCCGCTGCTGGACGGTCAGGTGGCGACGTTCGCCAACTACACCAGCTACTCGCGCGGGATAAACGGAATCATGATCGACATCGACTCACTTCCCGCGACCCCGACAGGGGCGGACTTTACGTTCAAGGTGGGCAACGACAACGCACCCGCAGCGTGGTCTTCGGCGCCCGCCCCGTCAAGCATCACCGTCCGCGGCGGCGCGGGCGCCAGCGGTTCGGATCGCATCACGATTCTCTGGGCGGACAACGCGATCGAAAAGCAGTGGCTCGAAGTGACGACCCTGGCGACGGTGAACACGGGACTGTCGAGCCCGGACGTGTTCTACTTCGGTAACGCAATCGGCGAGACGGGTAATTCGCCTTCCGATGCGGCGGTAACCCCCACCGATGAGGTCGAGGTGCGCAACGACCCCCACACGTTGAGCCAGAACCCCGCGACCGTCACGGACACATGTGATTTCAATCGCGACCGCAAGGTCGGCCCGACGGATCAGATCATCTGCCGCAACAACGGAACTTCCGGGCCGACGGCGTTGCAGTTGATTTGTCTTGTCGTCAATCAACCCCCCACCGCCGACGCCGGGGACGACGACAGTATCTCGCTGCCGACGAATCAGGTCTCCCTGGACGGGACGGTCAGCGACGACGGGTATCCGACCCCGCCAACGCTTACGACGACATGGACGAAGATCAGTGGCCCGGGCGGGGTGATATTCGCCAACTCCTCAGCCGTCGACACGACCGCGACGTTCTCCGCGGCCGGGCCGTACGTGCTGCAGTTGGATGCCCACGACGGCGAGCTGTCGGATTCGGACACGGTCCAGATCGACGTAATCGACCCGACCGGACTGTTCTTTGAGGATGACTTTGACGACAACAACCTGGACGGTTGGACCACGCTGGCGGGTAGCTTCGAGACGTACCAGTTCCTTTCCGAGCCGGGCTACGAGGTGCACCCGTTGTTATACGACTCGCGCATGCGTGCGGACCTGACCAACCCGAGCCTGTCCGACACCGTGTACATCTCCTTTAAGATTCGCCATACCTACGGAGCCTATCCGGGCGGAGGAGATGGCTGGAAGCAGGGGCGAATATGGCTGGTGAACGACGCCGGCGACGGTTTTGGGCTGTACTTCGCCCTGGTTCGCGACGGCAGCACCGGGGCCCTGGGGCTGTACACCACAACCGGCGATGGGGCTACCGAGACGGAGGTGGGCGCTTACTCAGATCCGCCCGATCCGGGCGGTTACGATCTGCAGCAGGTCGAGTTGGTCTACAACCGCCTCACCGATCAGGTCGAGTGCTTCTACGAAGGCGCGTCGATGGGTACGGTGGGCATCTCCAGCAGTTACCGCGACTTTACCAGGGTCGTGGTGTACCTCAAGACCGCATACGACGGGTCGAACGGGCAGTTGAATATCGATGATATCCGAATCGCCAACACGTCGGTGGGCGGGTAGGCCCGGGGCGCTGCGTGTTTTCCTGGCGGAAGCTGAAGGTGCCGCCAAGGCTCTACCCGTGGATTTCCACGACGTCCTTGTCGCGCAGGGACTCATCCCTGCGGACGTGCTGCCCGGCGAACCTACCGTCGCGCCAGATGCGTGCGTATTTCATCTTCTCGGTCAGCTCACGGTGTATCTCGCCGGCCAGGTCTTCCACCGTCGCCCCGGCCGGGAGGGTAAACGGCTTGTCGCGGTCGGGTTTCTTACCGGGCTGCTTCGTGTAGACGCGAATCACGGCAAGCAGCTCCCACAAGCGCTGAAGCAGCCCACCCAGTCCCTCGCCCGTCTCGGCGCTTACCGCCCAGACCTCCAACTTACCCGCAAAAAGCTCCCGTAGGGCCCGGATGTCGTCCGGTGCGGCCAGGTCCATCTTGTTTGCAATGATGATCCCGCTTTGCACGCCGGACTGCTCCGGGTCCAGCTCGTCGCGAGACACTGACCGCAGGGCAAGGCCCCGCCCGTCCAACTGACCGAGGATCGCCTGGGCCTGGGCCACCGGCTCGGCGGCCGCGTCCACCATGACGGCGACCAACCCCGCGAAACGGATCGTTCCCATCAGCCC
>DAOVQV010000203.1 GCA_030628445.1 Phycisphaerae bacterium
CAGGTCTGATCGCCCATCTGCTGGACGCGATGGTTGCGCGAGATACCAGCACTTCCGTAGAGTGTATGGTAAGGCCCATGCGTCCCCGTGCCGAACGAGGCATGCCCGTAAGGGAAGCAATGGTTCGCATTGATCAGCCAAGGGGTGGTCTGCCCTACCAGGAATGTCCCCAGGTTCCGCAAGTGCCCTGACGTGGCGAAGAAATCCCGCCCGGTTATCCGCTTGGCCTGCTCGGCGTACAGCAGCAGGCTCTCGGAGCTGTAGCCCCAGTAGTTCATCCCCTCCATGGAGGACCCGTCCTCGCAGATAATCTGGAATACCTTATCGAAGTGCCCTTCGGCGTTTTCAAGCCACTCGGCGGCGTCGGGGATATCGTGGTAGAAGACAGCCCCGCCGGCAAAGAGCCCGGCGCAGTTGACCATCCCGTGGTTCTGCAGCAGTTCCTTGGTCCACCATGTCCCGCCTGGGACCTTCACCGGCCCGAATGGCGAGTTCAGCAGGTTGCCCTGGTACTCGATCTTTTGGACGATCGTGTCGCGCTGGGCGGGCGTCAGGACGTCGTAGAACCAATCATATACCTGGCTGATCGCCAGCATCCCGTGCCCGGCCGCTAAGTCGACGTCGATGTCCCACTGCGGATAGGTGCAGGCGACCAGCGCAAACTCAATGGCCGCGTCGCGATAGGTAGTATCGCCCGTCGCCGCATATGCCCAGGCCAACTGACCGGGCTTGCGCATCTCCCTTCGCATGACCGATTCGCTCTGCGTGGGATTGTAGTTCGGCCCCGAGGCGATAAACCCGTCGGCCATCGACCTGATCTGTGATACGAACTTGGCGTGGGTGGTCTGCCCGCGCAGGATGAGCTCCGCCACCCCGCCGTCGGGAATCAGGATCCGCGGATGATCGGCGGCGGTCATCGAATCCAGCGGGCGGGTGCCCACCGGCGCAGGTGGGGGAATCACCGGCGGGGTGTGGGCGACCGAAAGCTCGGTGACCTCGTTTGCGCTGCATGCGTCGCATGGAATCAAACAGAGCAACGCAACAGCGACCAGGAAATCGAGCAGCCTACGCTTGCGCTGATACAAGTACATCATACATCCTCCTTGGTCTAGAAGATGCCATTATAACTGATATCGGCCACCCCGATAGGACCGTTTACGGCTCCGTCATCAACTCCAGTTCCCGGACCGGATGAAAGCTGAAATATGCTGGGCCCGGTGACCGATGCGTTTCCTCACCAGCGCCTGTATACCACGGCCGCCGTCTGCGACGCCGGCCTGCGGTTCGGGCCGTGTCGGGCGACACCATAGCCCGGCAACTGGCCGATACTCCTTTGCCCGAGCCAGAGCAGTGCTTGCTGATCTGCGGGATCGTGATAGAATCGCCAGAAGGTCCCACGACCGTCGTGGGCTGCAGGTTATCCGGGAAACACCAGGTTGACTGTGCAATCTTGGGCTGAACGGCTATGCGCCAGCCTGAGCGATACACGCAGTCGTGCTTCAGCCCGCCGACAAGCCGGAGAGGACATTATGCCCGCGACGACGAGAGTAACTGTCTGGAATGAATACCGTCACGAGAAGGAGAACGAACAGGTCGGTGCGATCTACCCCGACGGCATCCAGGCCGCCATAGCCTCCTCGTTTGAGGGATTGGGCGAGTTCACAGTCCGCACGGCCGCCCTTGACGAGCCCGAGTGCGGCCTGAGCGATGATGTGCTGGACGCGACGGATGTGCTTTTCTGGTGGGGCCATCGCGCCCACGGCGAAGTGCCGGATCAAATCGCCCAGAAGGTCAAACTTCGCGTTCTTCAGGGCATGGGTCTGATCGTCTTACACAGTGCGCATTTGTCCAAGCCCTTCCGCGGCCTGATGGGCACGACCTGCCAGCTCAAGTGGCGCGAGGCAGACGACCGGGAGATACTCTGGGTATCCCGGCCCGGCCACCCGATCCTCGCCGGCATCGACGATCACTTCATCCTCGATCAGGTCGAGATGTACGGGGAGCATTTCGACATCCCCGAGCCGGATGAGACCATCCTGATATCGAGCTTCACAGGCGGGGAGGTGTTCCGCAGCGGATGTACCTGGAGGCGTGGCGCGGGCAAGGTGTTCTACTTTCGGCCCGGGCACGAAACGTTCCCGATCTATTTCGACCCGACTATCCGCAACATCCTCGTAAACGCCGCTCGCTGGGCCGCCCCAACAGGAACCATGGCCATCGCGTGCCCACGGAAAGACAAGGGCTGGCTTGATCAGAGTTGACTCTCGCAACCGGCCCCAGCGCGCGACTCATTTCGACCGGACATGGGAATGAGCATTCAGGCTCAGGTGAGCACTTATGAGTGAGGCATATCAAGTCGCTATCGCCGGCTGCGGAAGGCGGTCGGCCGAGTTCGCCAAGGAGTTGCAGGCTGACTCGCGATGCCGAGTCGTTGCTCTGGCTGATCCTGACACCCAAGCCGCCGAAACGCTGAACGCCGATTTCGGTTTTGGCGCGGATGTCTATCCGGATCATCACGCACTGCTCGACAAGGCACGGCCGGACATCGTTGTGACCGTTCTCTGGACCCCGCTGCACCTGCGGAAATCGAGCTGGATCCACTGGCCTCCTAGCTGCGCGGACTCTCGGGCGGCCCGGCGCCGCTCGGCGTGTTGCCGTTCTTGGTGATCACGATCCGGTCGACCTTGTAGCCCCGCTCTCGGCGACGCAGATTGAACGTAACTCGTCCCGCCGAGATGGACACCGTGATGTCGTGCTCGTGCCAGTGCCACGAACTAAAGCCCACGTTCGTGTTGTCGCAGGTCCCGCCGACCTGCACTCCGTCGGTCCCGACGTGGCAGGAGTTGTGCCCGTCGTCGTCGCAGTAGCGACGCAGCCAGATCGTGTACGTCCCCGGATTGGTGAAGTCGATCTCGTACGTGCACTGGGCGGCATTGGCCCACGTGGAGTTGTTGAGATCCTCGGATGCGGGGTACATGTACCCCGCATCGACATAGCCGCCCGTCACCGTGGCGAACGTGTAGTTCTCGCCCGCCGGGTCCAAGCGGGTGTCGTTGGAGTCAAAGTTCTCGGCCTCCATTACCACCTGCCCGCCGGACTCCTGGAACGCACCCGTGCCCGCAGGAGGGTTGACCGTGATGGTCACCTAGTCCCAGGTCGTCCCGCCGCCGTCGTCCGCCATCAACCGCAGCACGTACGTGCCGGGCTCAGAGAACGCCGCTGTTGTGTCGTGTCCCGCGGCGTTGTCGAACGTGACCGTACCAGGGCCGCTGAGTTCTGACCAAGTCGTCGACACGGCGCCCGGAGGGATCGGATACCCGTCGTCGCTGACCGTACCGTCCAGCGAGGCGGTCTCCGGCAGCCTGATCGAGTCATCGGGGCCTGCGTCGACCGTGGGCGGCTGATTGGCGATCAGGGCGATCAACTGCAGCGCGGTCTGCGAGCTCGTGCCGTTGTTGCGGCAGATGATCTCATCCGTGGGGCTGACCAGAGTGTCGCGATTGAAGTCATACGCATCGTCGATTCCGGCAGGATTACCGCCCGTGTGCGGATTGTTCCGCACGCCCACCTGGTCGGTCGGAGTCACCTTGGCGTCGGCCGGCGAGTTGCCCGTCTCGCCAATGGCGTTACCGACGTAGAAAACATCCTGAACCGGGATGCCCAGGCTCGTCTTGACCGTCACTTCAAGCCACTGGTTCTGGATATCGTTGTCAGCCCAGATGATCGTGATCCGGTTCGAGCCGCCCGCTCCCGCGCCCGCCCGGACCGTAATCGA
>DAOVQV010000249.1 GCA_030628445.1 Phycisphaerae bacterium
AGAACGCCGCCGCCGGCCAAAAGGCCCCGCCGGACGCGAAAAGGTCATGAAATATTCGGGCTAAAGCTACGCGGCCGGCGGGAATTGCGGGGCCAGCGCCAGATACACCACCCCCGCCAGCACCCCAAGCAGCAGAACCGCCATGCCCGCTGGCCATTATGACCGACACCAAACAATCATTTCTCACGGATAGATTCCCTTCCCTTCTGCCGTGACGCCGTGTTTCCTTCGCAGTTGACCGCCACTTTGTCCTCTGCGGTTGTCTCGCCGTGTCGCGACGACCACTGCAAGCCGGCTAGGACGCCCTGGGCGACATTGGTCAGGTGGTCTCCGATTTTCTCCATGTTGTCGACGAAGTCTACGAAGAACACGCCCGCAAGGACGGCGCATGTTCCGTCGCTCAAGCGGGTGATGTGGGCTCGCCGGTAATCTATCTGCATTTGGTTGACGGCCTCTTCATGACGCAAGACCCTTTCCGCTGCCCCACTATCCGAGAATTCCACGGCCGACAGCACGTTATCGAGCATGTGGCTGACTTCCGTCCACAGAAGTGCCATTCCCTGCGAGGCCTCCTCACTGAAGGTCTGACGCTTCTGAATCTTTCGCTCGGCGATCTCGGCTATGTTCGTGGCGTGGTCGCTCACACGCTCGATATCGTTGACCGTGTGTAGGAGCACGGGCAGTTCGTTGGCCATCTTCGGATCGAGCTGACGCTGTGAGAGTTCGACGAGGTATCGTGTGATCTCAGTCTGGAATTCATCGACAGCGTCCTCTTTTCGGGCGACCTTGGACAGGGCCACGCGGTCGTCTTCTGTGATCGCCGTTACGGCCAGCTCGACGGCATCCTTGGCGATGCTGCACATGCGAACAATTTCCCTACGGGTCTGGTCGATAGCCACAGGAGGCGTTTCCAGCAGATGACGCTCGAGTGTAACAGGCATCTGTTCGAGGTGTCGTGGGCGGGTCGGGAGGATTTTCGTCACCAGTTTCTCCAGCAGGCCCACTAACGGCAACATCACAAATGCGGCCACGATGTTGAACAGGCTATGGGAGATGGCGATGTGGACCATGATCGTCCCTTTACTCAGGGCGAACGGCGAAACCAGCTTGACCAGGTCCACGTACCATCCGAGATAAACCAGCGGGAGGACCAAGAGCACGCCGATAACATTGAAAAGCGTGTGGCCCATGGCAGTGCGTCGGCCGACCAGGTTGGTTCGCCAGGCGGCAATCTGCGCAGTGATGGTTGTGCCGATGTTGTCGCCTAGGACAAACGGAATAGCTATGCGAAGGGCTGTTTCCCATTCGATGCCGAACGCTCCCGCGAACGCCAGTGTCTGGATCATCACGATGGATGCCGAACTGCTCTGAATGAGCATCGTGATTATGGTGCCTGCCAGGACCGCCAGGATTGGGCGATCTCCGATGGCGATGAGGATATCTCGCACCTGATGGTTCTCATTCAGTGGTGCAAAAGCGCCCTTCATGTAGTAGATACCGATGAACAGGATACCGAAGCCCAGGAGTATCTCCCCAAAGTGCTTGGTTCGCGGCCGCTTGCCCAACGCTGTCATCGCAAAGCCGATCCCGATGGCGGGCAGGGCATATTGCGTGATCTTGAAGATGCTCATCCCGGCCACCAACCACGCGGTGAACGTCGTGCCGATGTTGGCGCCGAGAATAACGCTGAGAGCCTGTCTGAGCGAAAGGAGACCTCCGCTGACCAGGCCAACGACCATTACGGCGGCTCCCGCACTGCACTGCACAAGGCACGTTACGCCCGCCCCGACGAGCATGGCTATTAGGGGCCACTTCGTGATCTTCTCAAGCAGCTTCCGCAGGGAATCCCCGGCGGCACGCTTGAGACCACCGGACAGATAGCCCATCCCGAACAGGAACAGACCTAGCCCGCCTACCAACCCAAAAACCGTGTCCAATCCATTCATCGCGCAACCTTTCAGGTCAATGCTACAACGTCAGGCGTTCCGGTGATCGGTAACACCTTTCACTTGGGCAGAGCCGAGATATCCCTTGGCCAGGTTGAGATTTGTCTCTACGACTTCTTCCATGAACCCGCGTTCGCGCGGGTCAGTCTTACGCGGCCGGCGGGAATTGCGGGGCCAGCGCCAGATACACCACCCCCGCCAGCACCCCAAGCAGCAGAAGCGCCACCCCCGCCCGGACCGCCCAGCGCATTGGAGGCAATGTGCTCAGGAATATCTGATTGAACCGCCCGAGCATCCCGATACAACGGAACAGCGCGGTCAGAAAGATAACCAAAACCGTCGCCATAAGCCCCCACGCGATGGCGGAGATTCCCATCGACACCATGACCCCGGCCCGGTCATCCTGACAAAGGCCCATGCTGGCAAACTTGAACGCCAGCGTCGCCACGGCGGCGATTCCCGCCGCCATGCCCGCCGCCCACACAAGCAGCATCAGCCAGACCACCGCCAGCTCCCTCGGGCGTCTCACCGCAGACCGGGCGGCCCAAAAGACGTTGTACGCCCGCGCGTCGTTGACGTACCCCATCGCCAAGACGCCAAGCGGCAGAAGCGGGATCGTCACTACCGGTAAGATATAGAACACGACGATACCCAGGCAGCGAATTGCGGCGGCGATGATCTTCAAGATGTTGAACCCCGGAAGGTCGGGCATGTTGTCCGAGCCGGAAAGAGACTTCGCCGTCACGTACAGGCAGTATCGAAACAGGTACGCCCACGCGATGACCTTAACTGTCACCGCCCCGGAGGCGATACCCAACATCTGCAACTGCGTAAACGAATACAGCGAGGGCAGCAGCACCGTAAGCACGCCGGAGCATACTTCCGCGGCAACGAAAAGCATCATCAGAATAACGATGGTTTCGATGTTCCCGGTGGCGTAGGAAAGGGCGCGCAGAGACCCTCCTGTGACGGTGGTCGGTTTGGCCACAACGCCGGTCCTACCGCAGCTGGGGCAGCGCACGGTCCCGATCTGAAGCGTCTGGCCGCAGTTGCGACACACCACAGCCGTCCGGCGAGCAAGCACCCCGAGGGGAAGGTTCAGCGTATCTTCCCTCGCCATCCCGAACACAGCGACCAACCCGTACGCGAACCCAACCAGCCAACCCACCCCCCCCCCCCCCCACCCCCGGAACAGGCCCCGCGGCCCGCAGCAAAACAACCCGATGGCGAATCCCGC
>DAOVQV010000129.1 GCA_030628445.1 Phycisphaerae bacterium
ACCGCTGGTCGGTCGCGCGTCGCGTCGCCCGCGAGATGGGCTGCTCGGAGGTCCAGGCCGAAGTGCTTCCGGCCGATAAGCTAGAGCTGGTCGCGGCGCTGAGGGACCAGGGACATACGGTCGCGGTTGTGGGCGATGGCGTCAATGACGCCCCGGCCCTGGCGGCGGGCGACCTTTCCATCGCCATGGGCGCCGCCGGCAGCGACGTGGCGATCAACTCCGCCACTATCGCCCTGATGAACAACGACCTGCGCCGGCTGCCGTTTTTGGTCCGCCTCTCCCGCAAGACCATCAAGGTGATTCACCAAAATCTCCTGCTCGGGCTGGGGTTCGTGGTGGGCTTTATGGTCCTGGCCGGGCTCGGGTTGATCTCCCCGATACTGGGAGCGGCCCTGCACACATTGGCGGCGACGTTCGTGATCTTCAACAGCGCCAGGCTGGTGCGGTTCGGTGAGGAACTGCACGCCCTGGACCAACCCGAGCGCCCCGCCCCCCGCGCAAGGCTCGAAGCGGTTCCGGCGACGTAGGGGTTGTGAAGGTTACGGGCGATCGGAGACGAAATGACGACGCGTTTTGGGCAAGATTGTAAGGATCAGCACGACGCCCGAGACCACCGCTGCGCAGACGAGGCGCGGCGGTCCGCCCTGCGCCCTGTAATTGCCCAACCCCGGGACGAACAGGACCGCCAACGATCCGGCGACCCCGATAAACGCCAGTATCGCAACTATCCACCAGCTCCACCGCGCGCCCTGCCCGAAGCGGCTGAAGACCCCCCACGCCATCGCCGCACCCGCCAAAACCGCCACACCGATCGATATGTCCACGAGGGTGTGATGGGCGGGCATCGACAGCATCACCAATGCGACGATTCCCCCCAGCATTGCCGCGGCGCGTCCGGACCATCCCAGAATCGCCACCGCGCCGGGCAGCGTTCCCGACGTGCCCTGGGCCTCCAATTGGCGGGTCTGGAACAGTGCGACACCAAGGCCCAAGAGTCCTGCTATGTAGCACCCCCCGTACGCCCCGGCGAGGGCGGCGTATTGGGCTGGGATCGGTTTGTCCAACGCCAGCGCGTCCAGCGGATAGAAGAACGTCAGGTTGGGGGCGATCCAGCCGATCCCGCGCCCCAGCGGCGCTTTGGCGACCCATTGCCCGAACAGGTATGGATGGGTGGTCCCGGCGAAAAAGAACGCCGTGCACACCAGCAGAGTCATCAGTTGGCCCAGCCGGGTGCTGGCTGCGACGGCGACGGCCGTCAGGATCAGCACGGCCATGAAGATCAGACCCATCGCCACCAGCAGCTGCGGGTTGATGTCCGTCCCGAACGGGACGATCTTCCACCCCTTCCCGACAAACCCGATCACCCCCATACCCAGCGTCAGCAGCACCAGCGACGAGCGCACGCTCGCGGATATGAAACCCCAGGCGAAAAGGTAATTCCCACCAACCGCCGTCGCCAACGCCAGGGCGAACGAACAGAGTCCAATGACGATCACGGGGATGTCATACTCGTCGCTGCCGGTCGAGACCACCTGGTGCCGCACGGTCATCAGGAACACCAGCGCGCAGAGGTAAAACGCAACGCCCACCGCGCCGGTGACTCCGGCGAACTTACCCAGCACGAAGGTCGTGCGGGAGACGGGCTTGGATATGACGGTCAGTGCGGTCTTGTCTTCGATCTCTCGGGTCACCGCCGACGAGGCGCTGAACGCCGCAATCAAAAGCCCCGCCACCAGCAATGTCGCCAGACCGAGGCTGGCGAGCATCTTCTGATCGGTCGCATGGTAATCGCCTCCCCCGTCGCCCATGGACCAGGTGGACAGGGGCAGGGCCATCACCAGCACGGCGAAGGTGACCGCTATCAGCACCCCGTAAATGGGCTGGCGGGTGGTCTCGACAAAGGTGTTTCGACAGATGGCGAGGAACTTAACCATGGGCCTTGGGCTCCTGCGGGTTCCACCACGGATTACATAGCTGATACGCCGACCATTGGGGAAAGTTTATCCCGGTCCGGCGGAATTGTATGGTGCGGACGCCTCCAAGAGCAAGGGCGCCTTTGTGGGCGGTCGGGTCGGCCCCGTGCCCCGCTGTGCGCCTGGGGCGATCCTGAAACGGTAATTGGGCTCTAAGCTTTTTGTACAGGTACAGAGGTCCTGCCAATGGTAGCACAGACACGCGGAAGGAACGTTGCGACTTGGGGAGCGGGCCTCCAGACGGTCTTCACGGGGGTGATGGTGACGGTCTGGCTTTGGACCGGCGCGGTTTCGGCGTTACCGGCTGCGCTGTTCCTCGGCGGCGGGGTCCTTGTCTGGCTGGTGATCGCCGTGTTGTTCTACTGTCGTCAGTTGGAGCGGCAGGAACAGCGCGAACTGGACGAGATCGCCGCCCGCGGCGGTTCTGAAGGGACCATCTTCGAAGGCGAGGCGGCGGGGCAGGTTCGCCCGGCTGCCGCCAGGCTGCTGTTTTTCGACCGCTGGGTCGTCCCGATCTTCACGCTGCTTTGGGCCGCCTATCACGCCGCCATCGGGATTCTGATGCTGCGGTACGTCGGTTCGGTCTCGGGCGGTCAGATCACCAGTGCCGCCGAAGGAGCGGTCTTCCTGGTCATCATCGCCTTTCTGGCGTTTCTGTTCAGCCGATACGCCACCGGAATGAGCCGCCAGCCCACTTGGCGACTGCTGCGGGCAGGGGCGGGGTATCTGTTGGTCAACGTCTTGTTCGTCGCAGGCGTCCTGGCGGCGCTGGTGGGTGCGTGGCAGGGATATGTGAAGGTGGACCTTGTAGTCGCCTACCTCATCCCATCCGTTCAGATCGTCCTTGCCGTGGAGCTTCTCGTGAACTTCGTGCTGGACCTGTACCGCCCTCGCATCCCGCACGCCGAGCCAAGAGCCAGTTTCGACTCCCGCCTGTTCGACCTGCTCGCCGAGCCCGCCCGGATCGGAAGCTCCATGGCCGACGCGCTGAACTATCAGTTTGGGTTCGAGGTGTCCAAGACCTGGTTCTACCAGCTCGTCTCCCGTGCGTTCGTGTCGCTGATTATCTTCGGAGTGGCGGTGCTGTTCGCGATGAGCAGCGTCGTGGTGGTTCGCCAGGGCCGGCAGTGCATCGTGCTGCACTGGGGCGAGGCGAGAGATCGGGAGGTCCTTGAGGCGGGTATCCACTTCAAATGGCCCTGGCCTGTCGATACGGCGCATCTGTTCGACACCGGACAGGTCAGACAGTTCATGCTCGGAGCTGGCGAGCAGCGCACCGAAGAGGAGCGGGAGGCGCATTTCGTCAACGGCCGCGAGCTTTACCTTTGGACTGAAGAGCACGGTGAGCACGAGGAGCTGGACTTCCTTGTCGCGGTCCCGCCCGCCGAGGGTGAGATCGAGTCCGAGGATACCGCCCAGGCGCCTCCTCCCGTCAACATCATCAATCTCGTCGTCACCGTCCAGTACGCCATCGAGGATGTGTACAAGTTCGGATTCAAGTACGTCGAACCGGTCAGGCTGCTGGAGGCGGTGGCGTCGCAGGAGATGACGCGCTATTGCTCGTCGGCGACGTTGGACAAGCCCATCGAAGGCGCCGGGGAGGATCGTCCCGAGGCGATCATGACGTTCGGCCGCCAGAAGGCGGCCCAAGGGCTGCGGCGGCGGATTCAGCAGGCGATAGGTCCCCAGCGCCTCGACATGGGGATTCGGATCTTGTCGGTGAATTTCGTCGGTGTCCATCCTCCGCTTGAGGCGGCGCCGGAATACGAAAAGGTCCTGGAAGAGGAGCGCCGCCGGGACGAGAAACGATACGCCGCCGAAGCCGACGCCAACCGAATGCTCTCCCAGGTGGCGGGCGATCCGACAACAGGACTGCAACTGGCCCTTGCGATCATGTCCCTTGAGCAGTTGGAGTCTCTGGCGACGCTGGAATCCAGGCCGCACGAGTTCGAACGCCAGATGGACCTGTACATACAAGGTGCCCAGGACGACATTGAAGCCCTGGACGCCGAGATACAGCGGGACCGCCTGTTGGGCAGGGGCGGGGAGGGACAAGATCCCACGGCCCGCCAGGGTCTCCGCGGCGCCCATCGGAGGCACCTGGAGCAGTTAAAGCGGATCGCCAAGTCCCACAAGGGCGGGGGAGGGGTTGACCTGGGCCTGGCGATCGCACAGGCTCGCGGCGAAACCGATGTTGTGTTCGACAAGGCCGGCGGCCGACCCGCCGCACTTGTCGCCGAGGCCGAGGCCTATCGATGGGAAAAGGAATTGCGCGAGCGCGCCAGGGCGGATGCGTTCGGGCGTGAGTTGCTGGCCTATAACGCCAGTCCCGGAATCTACATGCTCGACAGGTGGCTGGACGTGTGGGACGAGGTCCTCCCCGGCGTCACGAAGTACGTGTTGGGCGTCGATCGCGACAGGATCGAAATCTGGTTGAACGTCGAGACCGATGTGACCGGGATCGAGGGGACGCTCATTGAAGCGGAAGCTGGCGCGGCCGAATAATGAGCTTCTGGTAATAGAGCACTTTAAGGTTTAGATATCGTATTCAGGCGTCGGCGAGGACGAGGCTGGCAAGGAGGCCGAAGCAGGCGATCCCTGCGGATCGTCGATGCAGGCCGAAGCAGCCAGACGAAGCCGCACCCAGCATGAATGCGACAGATGAAACTTAAAATGCTCTAGCAGGCGCGCTACAGGGAAGTTAACTGAAGGAAGTGACGACCATGCGAAAGCACTTGGGAATGGTGGTACTGGCTGGACTGGTGGTCCTGGCGTTGGTGACCCACACGGTCACCTTTCAGGCGGACGAGTTCACGGACATCGTTTTGGTCAAGCGGTTCGGAAAGGTTCGCGGCGTCTTTCGCGGGCACGAGAAGGCGGGGTTGCGGTTCAAGTGGCCCTGGCCGATCGAAAAGGTCGTCCGCTACGACGCGCGGAAATTCCTGGTCGAGTCTCCGTACGCCCAGGTGAAGACCAACGACGAGCAGAACATTCTCGTGTCGACCTACTGCCAATGGCGCATCGACAATCCTGAGAAGTTTCACCAGGCCGTCGAAAGCGTCCAAGAAGCCCAAAAGCGGATCCGAAAGCAGCTTCAAAGCTGGTGCGGGAACGTCATCGGACGCCAGGAGCT
>DAOVQV010000173.1 GCA_030628445.1 Phycisphaerae bacterium
CGTTCAAGGTCGGGAACGATTCTGCGCCCGGGGGGTGGGCGACGGCGCCTGCGCCCACATCGGTCACGGTTCGGGCTAGCGCGGGGATCGGCGGGTCTGATCGGATCACCATCATCTGGGCGGATGGCGCCATCGAAAAGCACTGGCTTCAAGTTACGGCCCTTGCCACCGCCAACACCGGGTTGAACAGCGCGGATGTATTCTACTTCGGAAACGCGATCGGCGAGACGGGCAACTTACCAATCGACGCCGAAGTGACGCCAGCCGATGAGGTCGCCGTGCGGAACAGCCCGCACACCTTGGGGAACAACCCCGCTGCGATTGATGATGTGTGCGACTTTAATCGCGACCGCAAGGTCGGTCCTACCGATGCAGTCATCTGCCGCAATAACGGCACCAGCGGGCCCACCGCGCTGCAGTTGATCACCGTCCCGTAACCAGCAACGCCCCGTCAGGGCGGCGGCGGTTGCGGCGGAGAGTTGGTATAATACATAAGTGAAAGGTGTGCTGAATATGTTGGATGGAAACTCGATGCGTTCCGACAAACAATGTCCCACCACTTCGTCTACCCCCAAGCCCACACCGCGCAGGCGCTGGGTGTTGTGGGTCTTTCCAGTCATCGGTCTGCTCTCGTTGATATGGTTCCTTCTACGGGTAATCCCCAAGCCCACCCGGGCCGGATATCCCTGCCAGCGCGTAGCAGCGCCCCTGGCGTCCAGCTTCGTACTGTGGGTGGCCGGTGTGTTCGGTTCGATCTTGGCGTTTCACAAGGCGAAGCGGCTTTTGCGCCGGTCGCGAGCGGCACTTGCGGTCTTGTGCATCGCCATCGGCGTGATCGGCGTGTGGGTGGCGGTGACGAATATGCAAGAGAGGTCCGCCCTGGCCGATGCGCCCTTCGTGCCTTCCGACGCGCCGCTGTCGCCAATGGGCGTCGCCAGAGGGATCCATCCCGGCCGGGTCGCCTGGGTCCGAGACACGGCCGCCACCAGTTGGGGCGGCAGCGGGTACTGGTGGGACGACGCCTACAACGACCAAACGGTCATCGACAACATGATGTCCAACGCTATCCGCTGGCTGACCGGCGAGACCACCGATGTAGCGGGATGGGATGCCCTGTTCAAATACCATAACGGCGGGGCGGGTTATACCGCCGGCGAGAAGATCGCCATTAAAATCAACGAGGTAAGCGCCTTTAACGAGGCCGCCCAGACCAATAAGAACATGGCCAGTCCTCATGTGGTCTTGGCTTTGGTGAGCCAGTTGATCGACAACGCAGGCGTCGCGCCCGGTGACATCACCGTCTACGACGCCTCCCGTTACCTCGCCGCCTGTGTCTACAACAAACTGGACCCCCTGGGTGTGGTCTGCGCCCAGCGCGATCCCGGGGCAGGGCGGATCGGATCCGTGCATGACAACACCAAGCCGATCTACTTCTCCAACGACCAGGTCGCCGAGACAATGGTGCTCAAGCTGGGGGATTACAACGGCCCGTTCTATCTTCCGACGTACCATACCGCCGCCAAGTACTTCATCAACCTGGCGAACATGAAGGCCCACGACCTTGTCGGCGTGACGCTTTGCGGGAAGAACATCGTCGGTTCTCTGTATAACACCGACGTCACCGCCTGGGACCAGGGCTGGGGACCGGGGTCTTATGGGGGACTACACCAATACTTCCGGACGATGAAGATCACATCCTCCTGGCCGCAATATCCGGCCCGGCCCTACGCGACATACAATTCCCTAGTCGACCTATTGGGCCACGACGAGTTCGCAGGAAAGGCGATCCTGTACATGTTCGACGCGCTGTACGTATCCAAGAACCACTCCGATGTACCGAACAAGTGGGAGTCGCTGGGGGACCCCAACGACTGGGTCTCCAGCATCTTCGTTTCGCAGGATCCGCTGGCGATCGACTCGGTGGGCCTGGACTTCCTCCGCAACGAGGAGACGGTTAAAGTCGTTCAGGGCGACGTGGACAACTATCTGCATGAGGCCGCGCAGGCCGACGCTCCGCCTTCGGGTACGTTCTACGACCCCAATCACGCCGGCGACGTCGCCAGATTGTCCCCCCTGGGCGTCCACGAGCACTGGAACAACGCGACCGATCGGAAATACACGCGCAACCTGGGGATCGGTTTGGGGATCGAGCTGATCAGCTCCGCCCCCTCGCCGCCGGTAGGCCGGTACGTTTTCTACAACAACTCAGCGTTCGATGGGTCCGACCCCGCCGCCGGCGCCGCCGACGACAATGCAATCGCGCCGGATAAGGAGGCGCTGCTCCCGGGCGGGGCGGGAAGCCTCGCCAACTACACCAGCTACTGGCGCGGGATCAACGGCGTGATGGTCGATATCGCCAACCTGCCCGGTACGCCGACGGCGGCGGACTTCATCTTCAAGGTTGGGAACGACAGCAACCCGGCCGCGTGGGCGACCGCCCCGTCGCCATCTAGCATCACCGTCCGCGCGGGGGAAGGTACGGGCGGTTCGGACCGGATCACGATAATCTGGGCGGACAACGCTATCGAAAAACAGTGGTTGTCCGTCGCCGTCCTGGCGACTGCCAACACCGGATTGAGTACCGCAGATACGTTCTACTTCGGTAACGCGATCGGCGAGACGGGCAATTCGCCCACCGATGCGGAAGTCACGCCCGCCGATCAGATCGCCGTGCGGAATAACCCGCACACGCTGGGCGATAATCCAGCCGGGATAACCGATACTTGTGATTTCGATCGCAACCAAAAGGTCGGGCCCGCCGACGCCATTACCTGCCGCAACAACGGCACCAGCGGGCCGACGGCCCTGCAACTGATCTACCTGCCGTAACCAATCCTCATCTGAAACGCGATGGATGTGAACGAGACATGCCGAGGCGGCTCACCCGCCAGGCACCGCCATTGTCTCGCCCTCATCTGGTGCATCGCTGCTTTTGTCACCTGTCCGTTTGCCATCGGGCAAACGCCCGGCTCGCTCGACCTGAGGGCGAACTTCAACACAATCAGCGTCTACGCCTACCCAGCCGCAGATACCGGCAGCGAGACCCAGGCCGAGATGACCTACCGCCTCGGCGCGGAGACGGTCTACCGGCCGGGCCATCCGCTGCCCAAGACGGCTGAAGGACGGTTCGCCGGGAGTATCTTCGAGTTGCCCCCGGATACGCCGGTTGACGTACAGGTCACGGTCGGCGGGGAAGTGTTGAGTGGGCAGGTACGAACGCGCAGTGAGCATTTCCCCGCAGGCAGCGGAACAACCTGGTACGTCGGGCCTGACGGCAGCGACAGCAATCCCGGAACGCCTACCGCCCCCTTCGGCACAATAGAACATGCGACCGACCTCGCCGGGCCCGGCGACGTGATCGAGTTGCAGCCGGGGACCTACTACCAGGACACCCGGATCACCAGTGACGGTCAGGCCGATGCCTACATCACCATCCGCGGATCGGGTGCAAACCCGTCCCAGTGCACCATCACCGGCGCCGAGGCCATTGACGGGCCTTGGACGCGCCTTGGGGCCAATGTGTTCTTCGCCCACGAAACCAGGCCGGTCAATACCGTCCGCCAAGTGGGCGGCGCGGGCAGGCTGTACCACCACGAGACGCTCGACGATTTGCTGACGGCTGAGGCGCCGTTGGACCTGGGCTGGTATCACGACACGGCCGCCGGGAGACTCTACGTGCGACTGGCAGAGGACGTCGCGCCGGATACTGGAGAAATCACCGCCGGTGTCCTTTGGGCGGGGCTGATGTTCGACAATGCCGCGTACTGGATCATCGAGAATCTGTCCTTCTTCCAGTTTGGCCAAGCCACGTCGCCCCGGGGAATCGATGTCCTCAACAGCCACGATATCATCATTCGCAACTGCCGTTTCGCGCATGCACGGTTTGGGGTAATCCTTCGGAGGGGGGCAACTTCCCGCTGCCTGGTGGAACGATGCGATTTCCTGGAGGAGAACATCTGGACCTGGCCGTGGGAGGCATCGAAGGCCCACGACGTGGAAGGCGGAGCCATCGCAGCCACCGCAGCCGGAAGCGGCAACGTCTTCCGTTTCAATACCATCCGTGGGCCTTTCAACGGCATTATGCCGGCAACATGGTCGGATCTGTATAACGAGGCGATCAACTGCGACATGGACGTTCACAACAACGTCTTC
>DAOVQV010000294.1 GCA_030628445.1 Phycisphaerae bacterium
CTGCCCGGCTCGACGCCCAGCAATTGGTCGATCTTCTGTTCGCTCATCGGCTGGTGCGTCCCCAGCGCGATCAGGAAGTCCAGTTGCTTTGCTCGCGGAGATATCGCTGCGTGAATCTGCCTCGCGAGCATCGGGAGGGGACAGCTGCGTGTGCTGTCCGGGATGATCAGAAGGACCCGCTTGTCGTCCGGTGATATCTTATCGATTCCCTCGGCGACGATCTGGGATGCGTCGGGTTCGGACAGGGATTTGTGAGTATCGCCACGGCCAATCAAATCCATTTGCATCTCTCCTGTGAATTCTATCGCCAGTCAGGCAGGTCAAACTTACACACAATACTTGACGCTATCAAGGTCATGTCTGAGCATGATCGCGTCGATGATGAATGATAGAATAGCTGGACAATCCCTGTGCTTAGGAAGCGGGAATGATCGTCGTTCACGTCACGCATGAAGCCGTCGAGAAGATCGGCGGGATCGGCGCCGTCATCGAAGGGTTGATGGGCACCGAGTCCTACGCCGCCCGCGTCTCGCGCACAGTGCTGCTTGGCCCGCTGCTGAATACCGATCGACCGGCCACGCAGAGGCTGGGGCCTGGCGGGAAGGTCATCTACAGCTCGCTGGATGGAATCTGCGAGTCGCCCTGGCGCCAAAAGTTTCAGCCCATTGAGCGGACATATGACGTCGGGATCATCTACGGGACCCGCGAGGTGGACGACGCGCTCAACAGCGCAAGTGTCGAGGCCGAGGTGGTTCTTGTAGACGTATTCCACGTCAACAGGGACCGGCTGAACCTGTTCAAGGCGGACCTGTATAAGAAGTTCGCGGTCCCGTCCGAGGAATTCGAGGGGATCTGGGAGTATGAGCAGTACGTTCGTCTGGCCGAGCCGGGCCTGGAGGCCCTAAAGGCGATCGGCTGCGACGACGATGGCGGGCCGATGGTGATCCTGGCCCACGAGTACATGGGGATCCCGACGGCGCTGAAGGCGGTGCTGCGGAATTTGCCCGATACGTGCACGGTCTTTTACGCACACGAGGTCGCCTCCGTCCGGTCCATCGTCGAAAAGACGCCGGGCCACGACACGATGTTTTTTAACGTCCTGTCCCAGGCCGCCGAACAGGGACAGACGCTGGAAGAGCTTTTCCCCGCCGTCTGCGACAACTTCAAACACCCATTGGTCAAGGCCGGGCGATACTGCGACGCCGTCTTCGCCGTGGGCGATTCGATCGTCTCGGAACTGCGGTTCGTGGATCGGCACTTTCGGAGGATGGACATAGATTTGGTGTACAACGGGATCCCGGCTGAGAAGATCTCGCTCGAGGCCAAGCTGACGGCACGGTCGCGGATGCAGCAGTACGCCTCGAACCTCTTCGGGATCCGGCCGACATGGGTCTTCACGCATGTGGCCAGGCCGGTTCTGTCCAAGGGAATCTGGCGCGACCTGGGCGTCCTGCACGAGATGGAACCGCTATTGGCCGAGCGAGGCGAGACGGCCGTGTATTTCATGCTCGGGACGCTCGCGGGTCAGAGGCGCCCCAAGGATATCCGCCAGATGGAGCGTGTGTATGGCTGGCCGGTCAATCACGAGGAAAGCTACCCGGACCTTTGCGGCGGGGAGGAGGGCCTGGGGGCGATGTTCGCCAACTTCAACCGCGAGCACGAGGCGGCCAGGGCCGTGTTCATCAACCAGTGGGGTTGGAACCGCGACGCCTGCGGGCTGCGCGTCCCGGAGGAAATGACATTCGCCGATATCCGCTGCGGGACGGACCTTGAATTCGGGCTGAGCGTCTATGAGCCTTTCGGCATCAGCCAGCTCGAGCCGCTGTGCTTCGGGGCGTTGTGTGCCGTCTCCGGCGTCTGTGGGTGTATGGGCTTTGTAAAAAAAGCCGCCGGGGACGACTCCTGCGACGACAACGTGATCGAGGCGGATTTCGTGACGCTTAGTAAGAAGATGGGGGTCGATAAGCTTCAGGGGATGACCATACCGCAGCGGGAGAAGATCGAGTCTCGCGAGGCACGCCGTCTGGCTCGGCTGATTTGCCGCAAGCTTCCGCGCGACGAACAGGCCATCGCCAGGCGGATCCAATCCGGTCATAACCTCGCCGCCCGCATGAGCTGGGAGCATGTGATGAGGGAGTACTTCCTCCCGAGCCTTGAGAACGCAACGGCCCGGTAGATTCTCAGCAGGGACACTTGCCTGATCGCTTTGCTCAACAGAACTCGACAACGCAGTTTCGATTTGTCCCGCCTGTCCGCCCGCTCTAGATGCTGATCGAATCGCCTGGCTGGAGGACATGAACCTTGCCCCCTGCCGATCGGGCGAACTGCTCAGCGTCCGAGACCGACCCGACGATATCCCCCCAGTGATAGGGTATGGCCGCCTTGGCGCCGATGACTCGGTGAGCTTCGGCGGCGCCGGCGGCGTCAAGCGTGTACGTCCCACCCACGGGCAGCAAGGCTAGGTCGACGTCCGTAAGATCGCTCATCTCGTCAATCAGGTCTGTGTCGCCGGCGTAGTAGATCCGCTTTCCTTCGAGCGTCAGGACGGCCCCGCACCAGTTGTTTGACTTGGGATGAAAGCTCTTGGATACGTTGTAGGCGGCGACGACTTCGATCGTAATGCCTTTGATCGTGACGCTTTCCCCCGGCGCCA
>DAOVQV010000049.1 GCA_030628445.1 Phycisphaerae bacterium
CCTCGGTCATCTCCCGCCAGATATCCATGAGACCCATTTTTCTTTGCTCCACACTTGCGGTCAACACGCTTGCGATATTAAATTTACCAAAGCGCTGACAGCAGGGAGGCACCATGGAAGACAAATTGGTCGGCGAAGGGATCACATTCGATGATGTTCTGTTGGTCCCCGCCCGCTCGTCCGTCGTCCCCCGCGACGTGGACACCTCCACACGCCTGACCAAAAACATCCGCATCAACATCCCCCTGGTCTCGGCGCCGATGGACACGGTCACCGAAGCTGCGCTGGCGATCGCGCTGGCGCAGGAAGGCGGAATCGGAATCATCCACAAGAACCTCTCCGTCGAGGCCCAAGCGCGCGAGGTGGAAAAGGTCAAGCGATCCGAGAACGGAATAATAACCGATCCGATCACGCTTCCACCGAGCGAATCTACGGGGACGGTGCGCCGGCTTATGTCTGAACAGAACATCTCCGGGATCCCGATCGTCAACGACGATATGCGACTGGTCGGAATCCTGACGCGCCGGGACATGAAGTTCCTCTCCGGAGATGCGATGATCGCCAACGTGATGACCAAGAACAACCTGGTCACCGCCCCGCCGAACACCTCGCTCGATAAGGCCGAGAATATCCTCAACGAGCACAAGATCGAAAAGCTCCTGCTGGTGCACGATGACGGGCGTCTGGCCGGACTCATCACGATGCGCGACATAGACAAGATGCGTCAGTTCCCGCTGAGCTGCAAGGACGGACGCGGGCGGCTGAGAGCCGGTGCAGCCGTTGGCGTAGATAACACCGAACGCATCGAGGCCCTGATAGACGCCGACGTGGACGTGATCGTGGTGGACTCGGCCCACGGCCACAGCGACAACGTCATCAAAACGGTCGAATGGATCAAATCCAACCGCGACATAGACGTAATCGCCGGAAACGTCGCCACCGGCGCCGGGGCCGCCGACCTGGTCGCCGCCGGCGCCGACGCCGTAAAGGTCGGGATCGGACCCGGTTCGATTTGCACCACACGCGTGATAAGCGGTGTGGGCGTACCGCAGATAACGGCCATTCGCGAGGCCGAAAAGATCGCTTCCAAGCGAGGTGTCCCCGTCATCGCCGACGGAGGAGCACGCCACAGCGGCGACATCACCAAGGCGATCGCCGCGGGGGCCTCAGCCGTCATGATGGGCAGCCTATTCGCCGGGCTGGACGAATCGCCGGGCCAGATGATCATCTTTAAGGGCAGGCGGTTCAAGGTCTACCGCGGTATGGGTTCTCAAGGCGCGATGGTCTCCGGCTCGGCCGACCGATACGCCCAGGACCACCAGACGCAGCCCGAAAAGCTTGTCCCCGAAGGCGTCGAGGGACGTGTCCCCTACCGCGGGCCGCTCGCGGAGTTCGTATACCAACTCGTCGGCGGGGTTCGTGCGGGGATGGGGTACTGTGGAGCGGGCGACATCGAACAATTGCGGACCAAGGCGAAATTTATCCGCATATCGGCTGCGTCGCAAGTTGAAGGCCATCCGCACGACATTACTATCACGCATGAAGCGCCGAACTATTCGCCGATGACAATGGATGAGAATCTCTAGAATTCGCCGAACATGCAGCGGTTGCTGCAAACACCGTCGCGAGGTTGCCTCGACCGGGAGAAAAACGATGGACCACTGGAAATGGATTACGGGGATGTTGCTGGCAGGAAGCCTTTTGGGCGGCTGTGCACACCAGACGAC
Source organism: Phycisphaerae bacterium (assembly GCA_030628445.1). Lineage (GTDB taxonomy): Bacteria > Planctomycetota > Phycisphaerae > SM23-33 > SM23-33 > DAOVQV01. The sequence goes on from DAOVQV010000049.1 coordinate 1,728, forward strand.
CGGTAGCACCCGCGGGCTGGGCGCGGTCCCGTACGAGGGGGCCTTCGCCGCCGCAGTAAAGACGATGTCACAGCACTTTTCCATTGAGGCCTCGGACGCAAGCGCCGGGACGATCCGCACGCAACCGAAGCCCGTCCAGGCCGAACCGGACCGGCTCCTCGGCGGGTATCCGGCCCGTCAGGTCGCCACGTTGCATCTGCGCCGTGAGGATGGACAGGTAGTTGCGCGCCTGTCCGTCGCCCTGCAGCGCCAACGGGCGGGGCTGTACCGCCGGATGAGAATGGCCGAGAACAACTACGACACCGTCCCCAACGAAACTCCCGCCCAGAAGGAAGCAGCCACCACCATCGAGCAGAACCAAAGCTGGGAAACGCAAAAGTACGCCCACGACATCGAGAGGCGAATCCTAGAGGAGCTTTACGCAGCCCTCCACGGCCCCGCCGAGCCGTAAGGCTCCCCAACACTGGGGCCCTTCGTTAGCGGACCTATCTTCAGGCGGTCCTGGCTAGCCTGGATCCGTAGCGGCGCCCAGTGCCTCCGTCAGCTCGGCCTTGGAGAACTTCCCTTCCAGCAGGATTGGCGAGCGGGCCCCGGATGCATATATGACCGTCAGCGGCGGGGCGCCGCCGAAATTGGCGGCGAGAAACTTACTGGCGGGCGAGCTGCGGTTCGTCACGTCCCCCTTCATGGCGACAACGCCCCGCTCGGTTAGCTGTTGGGCGACGGCTGGATCGTCGTAGATCGCCGCGTCCACCCACTTGCAGCTAAGACACCACGAGGCCGTGAACTTGACCAATACTGGGGTGTCATCGCGACCCGCCGAGGCGATCCGTTCGGCGTCGAACGGATCGAATTGGACGGCAAGCGGCAGAGGCGGACGTAGCATCCACCATCCCGCCAAGACGACCATCGCCACGGCCGGGCCGCGAACGATGACCTTGCGCCGCAGCGGCGCGTCGTAACGCACCCACGTACCCCATATCCAAAGCCCAAACACCACCACGACCGCGTAGGCGATGACCCACACGACGTAGCTGTCACTCGTCAGCGTCCCGATCAGCCAGACCGCCACGGGAAGCAGCACGAAGCCCATTGTCTGCTTGAGCTTCTCCATCCACACCCCGGGCTTCGGCAGTACCGAAAGCAGATTCGGCGCCGCAGTGAGCAGCGCATGCGGCGAGGCCATCCCGACACCGATCAAAAGGATCGTCAACGTCCCCAACCACAGCGGCTGGAGCTGCGCCCACGCCAACGCCAGCGCCAGGATCGCAAAGCTGCACGGGGTCGCCAGAATCGCCATCATCAACCCCATCCCCACCGTTCCGAGGTGCCCCTTTCGCCTATCGGCGCCGGCCTCGATCCCCGCTACGCGCCGCGGAACAGTGACGGTGAACAGCCCGAACAGGTTCGCCGCAAGCGCCACGATCAGCAAGGCAAGTGCGATCCGCACACCCGGTGATTGAAAGTGTTCGGACCAATTGAACGCCCTATCCGTCGCCAGGTGCAGGATGATGTTGATGGTGCCCAGTGCAGCAAAGAAGAGCATGATCCCGCCGGCGAAGGCGAGACCGAGCGTCACAAAACGCCGCCGCGACCCGGTCGCCATCTGGACGATGCTGACGATCCGCAACGGGATAACCGGTAAGACACAGGGCATGACGTTGAGGATCAACCCGGCCAGAAGCGCCAGGCCCAGCCCGGAGATGAGCGTGAGCTGCGGTGCGCGGGGGCTTGGACCAGGTGCGGGCGCGGCTGCGCCGTGAGCGGTCCTTTTCGACAGCTGCTCGGTGGTTTTGGCCAGGCCCAGCCCGCCTGCGATTTCCCCGTCTCCGCCCCAGTCAGGATTGACGGCCCAACTTGCGGCGACGTCGAAACGAACCGTCGCTGAGCGGTTGACGGGAATGCACGTCCCTTTGACGACGTCGCATATCTGCCCCCCCGCCGAAACCTCGATCCGATATGAGCCCAGTGGGGCCCCCTTGGGCACGGATATCGGGACGTACGCCACGGCCCGATGCTCGTAGACGTTGTTGGTGACCTTCCGCCTTCCCAGGTCGGTGGTCTTGGGATGGTCCGGCGGCCAAAGCACGCTGCCCACCTCAAGCCCCTCTGCCCGGACGCTAATGACGGCTGGTTGAGCAATCTCGCCCGGATCGGGGCCGTAAAAGACCCACCCCTCGGCGATACGCACATCGATCGCCACGTGAAGCAATTGACCCGGGGGGACGGTCAGATGCGACCCGACGGCGGAGACGACAAAGCCCTCCGCAGGGGCGGGCGATAGGGTCTGCGGCAGTGAAGGCCCCTGCCCCAGCGCGACCGGAACCAATAACATCACGCACGACAGCGTTTTTCGCCACATAGTCCTAGCTCCTGGGTGCACCATCCTTAAGTTTAGACCAGAGCTGACCGGGTGCACAACAAATAGGGCGACAGAACCCGTATGACAGACTGGCCGGAAAAGCGTATCATAGAAGTCGGATGATCTTCGGTCCTACCCGGCGACCGCCAAACCGGACCCGACGGCAAACTAGAATATGACAAGATCCGCAACGGGAATCATTATCCTGCTCGTTCTGGCGAGCTGTGCCTGCGGCGACGTGGTATACACGCGCGACGGGTTGACCTACGAGGGTAAGGTGTCGCGGCGGGACGGGAAGGTCGTCGTCCAGACGGAAGATAAGACCATCGAACTGCTCGACGATCAGGTCCTGCACATAAGCACGCAGCAGGTCGCCACGCAACCCGCCACCACGCAACCGTCCGACGTGACCACCCAGCCGAGCTTGGGTAGGTGGCAATTTCCACTGCGTGACGTTCGCCAGCCCGAGGTGATCGTCTTCAGTCTGATGCGATCCTTGGCGGCCAGGCCGGGCGGTCCGGCGCGCCCGGCGGTTCGCCAGTACATTCGGCGATGGCAGATCGCCGCCCACGACCGGAAGCGAAACATAGGACAACAGAGATGGGTTGCACCCAGGGAATTCATCCGTCGCCGCCAGGTCTTCCAGAGGTATCTGGCGGAGGCCGAGGAACTATACAAGCAGATCAAGCACAAAAGCGCGAAGCCCAAAGGCAAGGACAAGCCCGACACCACCGCCGCCCAAGCCAAGGCCCACGCAAAGCTGTGGGGTGCGGCTGGGATCTGGGCCGATCCGCTGCTGCGAGACTTCCTGATGGCGCTGGCGTGGGTCGAAGCGAACAACCTCCCGTCAGCACAAAAGCAATTCGCCCGCTGCCGCACGGAGGCGCCGCACGTCGCGGGGTTCCATCAAGGATATGGAATGATCCTGCTTGAGCTCAACCAGCCGCTAAAGGCACTGGAGGCCCTGACCCAGGCGCTGCGCCTCAAGCCCGATGCCCCAGCGGTGGTGTCCTTGGCCCTCCGGGCCGCCAAGAGGATTCCCGGGTCGCAAACTCATAACCCCATATACATAGAAGCAGCCACGTTGCTTCGGGATCATGTGGCCGCACGGCCCAAGAAGTCCAGGTCCGACCGCGCGGGCGGTATCCAATGGCTCATGCCCGGTAAGCCCTGGCGGGTAGCGAGCGGGACGCTGCCCACACCGCCTTACGACCGCCTGGTTTTCACGCAAGCGGTCGCGGTCCCGGTCGGACCCTCGGCGCTGCTCGTCGACGCCGAGGCCGTCGCCGACGCGCTCGAGATTTACGTCCGCATAGACGACCGCACGCTGGTTCCCGCCAAGCTTCGCCGCCGGTCAAGCCGCATCGGAAGGTCCGACACGACGGTCACCCTGACGCTGCTGACGCTTGAGGATTACGTGTTTACGCCGGTCGAGATCGCCCCCAGCGATACGCTCGAGAAGGATCAGCCCGCCACCGCCCACGGGCTGGGCCGATTCGAGGAGATGGGCACGGACCTGCGGACCATCGACGGGCGAATCGCCACTGCTCCCGAAGGCGCCCTGTCGCTGACGGAAGGTCTGATAGCAGGCGAATCGGCCGGGCCTGTCTTCACAGACAGCGGGATGCTCGTGGGCTTCCTCGCCGCTAAGGCGGATGTAGAAGCCGACGGTGGCGGACCGGACCGCCTCATCGGGGCAGACGAGCTGAAAGACCTGCTCAAGCAGGCCCAGAGGCGAAGCTTCTCGTTCACCCGAACCCGGAAGAAGAAGCTGACCAAACCAAAACAGGCCGAAGGGCAAACCTTCATCGTCCACGCCATATCCCCCGAGATACTCGATTGATCGACCCGGCACCGGACCCTCAAAATCACCGGGGGGATCATCGCTAGAAAACTTTGGCCCCCGCCCATTGTTACCTTGCCCGCTTAATCGACGAGTTGTTACAGTACCCCCCGCAGCACAATAAACTCAACACAGGAAACCCGGATGAGTGCTCTGAACAAAGCCGACCCCCAAGTGGCCCGGATCGTAGAAGCGGAGCGTCGCAGACAATCCGAAACGCTCGAGCTGATCCCCTCTGAGAACCACGCATCGACACCCGTACTGGAAGCGATGGGATCCGTGCTGACCGACAAATACGCCGAGGGGTCTCCGCAGAAGCGATGGTACTCGGGCTGCAAGAACGTGGACGACATTGAGCAGCTGGCGATCGACCGGGCCAAAAAGCTGTTCGGCGCCGAGCACGCCAACGTCCAACCGCACAGCGGGACGACGGCCAACCTTGCGGTCTACCTCGCCGCACTGACCCCGGGCCGCAAGATCATGGGGATGGACCTGGCCCACGGAGGGCACCTTTCGCACGGGATGGCGGTCAACGCCTCCGGTCAGTTCTACAAAGTAGTCCACTACGGCGTGCGCAAAGACACCGAAATGCTGGACCTGGATCAGATACGCCAACTGGCCCTGAAGGAGCGGCCGGACCTGTTGGTCACGGGAGCGTCGGCGTATCCGCGAATCGTCGACTTCGAGGGCTTCGGGCGGATCGCACGGGAGGTCGGGTGCCCGATGCTCGCCGACATCGCGCACATCGCCGGGCTGGTCGTTGGCGGGGTCCATCCGCATCCATTCCCGCACGCGGACTTCGTGATGAGCACGACCCATAAGACGCTGCGCGGGCCCAGAGGTGGACTGATCCTTTGCAAGAAGCAATGGGCACGTAAGGTGGATTCGGCCATCTTTCCGGGGTACCAGGGCGGGCCTTTTATGCACAGCATCGCCGCAAAGGCCGTGGCGTTTTTCGAAGCGATGAGCCCCCAGTTCACGGAATACGCAAAGATGGTCGTCCGCAACGCCAAGACGCTCGCCGGACAGCTTACGGAGCTGGGGTGGCGGTTGGTCTCCGGCGGGACGGACAACCACCTGATGCTGATCGACCTGCGGACCCGACGCGAGCAGTTGACCGGCGAGAAGGCGGCTCAGTGGCTGGCGTCGGCGGGAATAGTCACCAACAAGAACCTCCTTCCCTTCGACACGCGCACCCCGGGGGTGACCTCCGGAATCCGCCTGGGAACGCCCGCCCTTACGACCCGCGGAATGGGCGAACAGGAGATGAAAACAATCGCCGGATGGATCGATCAGATCCTCAAATCCGACGGCGAGCAGACCCTAATCTCAAAGATCCACGAAGGCGTCCTTGAGCTTTGCAGGGAGTTTCCGGTACCGGACAATCCTTACCAGACCGCCCCGGAGGAGATCAGACATGCGAGAAATATATCGAATCCTCGATGCAAACTTCAACCGGGCTAGAGAGGCGCTGCGCGTCGCGGAAGACTGCGGACGTTTCGCGTTGAACGATCCGGCCATCACAGCCATGGCCAAGAACCTCCGCAGCGATCTGACCCAGACACTCAAGGCCATGCCGGTAAGCGATATGATCACCTCTCGGGACACACCGGGCGACATCGGCACGGAGATAACCAGTCCAACGGAGACCGAGCGTGGGGACCTGACAGACGTAGCGGCTGCGGCGTGCAAGCGGCTGTCCGAGTCGCTGCGAACGATCGAGGAATACGCCAAGATCGTCGCGCCCCAGCAGACCCTGATCATCGAGCGGATGCGTTATAACACCTATACACTCGAGCAAAGACTGCTCGGGAGGATCATGACGGGCAAGCGATTCGCCGACGTCAAGCTGTACGTGCTGATTACAAGCACGCGTTGCCGCGGGTCGGTCCGTCACACTGCGCGCGCTGCGATCGCCGGCGGGGCCGACGCAATCCAACTGAGAGAAAAGGACACGGCGGACGCTACGTTCCTTGCGATGGCGGCGGAGCTGCGAGGAATGGCCGACGAGACGTCCCGGATGTTAATTGTCAACGACCGGGCGGACATCGCCGCCACCGTCGGCGCCGACGGGGTGCATCTGGGCCAGATGGACCTTCCCGTCGCCGAGACCCGCAGGCTCCTGCGGCCTGGGGCGATTATCGGGAAGAGCTGCCACAGCGCCTCCCAGGTGAAGGCGGCCGTCAACGAGGGGGCGGACTACATCTCCGTCGGGCCCATGTTCCCCACCGAAACGAAGGACGCCGGGCCGATCGTCGGACCTGATCTGTTACGCGAAGCCACCGAGCAGGTTTCGCTTCCGATCGTCCCGATCG
>DAOVQV010000361.1 GCA_030628445.1 Phycisphaerae bacterium
CTACCGATCGGCAAGATGCTGCTGTTGGCCATGTTGGCTGGCGTTTACATTGGCTTTGCCGCTCACCTGGCGACCGTGGTCGGCACGGGCGATTACATAGCGTCCGGCCTGAAGATGCTCATGGTCGGTGCGGCCTTCAGCGTCGGGCTGATGCTGGTGATTATCCCCGGCTCGGAGTTATTCACGGGCAACAACCTTATGAGCGTGGCGTTGTGCCGCGGGCGAATCGGCTTCGGGGGGTTGTTGCGGAACTGGGTCCCCGTTTACGGCGGCAACCTTATCGGCTCGGTCCTGCTGGCGTGGATCATCGTGGTAGGCACGGGCCTGCTGGACGGCTCTGTGGGGGCAACGGCGATCAACATCGCCAACGGGAAAGTCTCGGCGCAGGTGCAAGGCGTTGACCATAACGTGTCCTACTTTTTCAGAGGCATATGCTGCAACTGGCTGGTTTGCCTGGCGGTGATGATGGCGATTTCCGCCAGATACATCGCCGGCAAGATTCTGGCGATTTTCTTTCCGATCATGGCATTCGTCGCCTCGGGCTTTGAGCACAGCGTAGCCAACATGTACTTCATCCCGGCGGGCATCTGGGCGTGCAGATTCGACAAGGCCGTCGTCGCCTCCCAGAGCGGTCAGGACGCCATCGCCACAGCCGGCGCCGCCGATGCGTCACTCACTCAGCAGGCCGACATCGCTCGCGAGGCGCTGGCGGGCCTGAATTGGAGCTCGATGTGGACGGACAATCTCGTCGCCGTCACTTTGGGCAACATCGTCGGCGGGGCGGTGTTCGTCGGCATGGTGTACTTCTTTGCTTACGTGTACAAAGGCCGCAGCAAGGCGCCCGCCCGGTAGCGCCGCACCGGCCGATCATATTCCCGGGCCAGGCTGACACACGGTCGGGCCCGGGACGTAGGTCCATGCCACGTTCAGGAGTTCTGCCGTGCACTATCTCCAGGGGGTTGCCCTGCCTGCGGGGCGGACTTCGGCGAGCTCAGTCGAGCCGAATGTAAGTGATGCGGGCGCAAAGGGAAGCTCAAGTGCGGCCCTTGGCTGACCGATCAGGTGAGTAGAGCCGGGCGCGCAAGGGCGCGCCTTGTCGGCGTTCTCATGCCCGTAACTTATCCAGTGGGGTGGCAACAGCTTGGGCGTCAGCCGGACCAGGCGAAGACGAACTCGTGACCAAGGCCCGCATTGCCCCGCCGTATGATTCGAAAATTGTTATGGCTGAGCTGTGAGCGATGGACGGCGAGGGCATTTGAATGCGCTTTAGAACAAGAATAACAATTGTTGTCGCCGCGGTGTTCGCTGCGCTTGTGCTGCTGTCGTTTGGTGTTCACAAGTTGGTAATCTTGCCGCGATTCGTAAAGTTGGAACAGGCCGAGGCGAACCGGAACATTGAGCGGTGTGAAGAGGCGATGCAGCGAGACCTGACGGAATTGGTCAGCCTGGTCAGAGATTACTCGGAATGGCAGGACACGTACGAGTTCATGGTCACCGGCGCGCAGGACTACCTGGAGAATAACTACTCCTGCGATTACAGCGCCAACCTGAGGATAGACCTGGTTGTCATTGTCGATTGCTCGGGTGTCATCAAGTTCCAACTGGTCCGTGACGTGGCGACGGGAGAGGAGTCCGCGCTGAAGGACTTTCCCGGCCCGACTTTATCCGATGCGGGGGGGCTGTTGGAATCTTTGCTCGCCGGCGGCGCCAGCGGTGTGATAATGACACCGCGAGGCCCGATGCTCATTGGCAGTGGGGCGATTCGTATCAGCGAAGGGGAAGGTCCCGTTCGTGGGGCGGTGATTTTCGGGCGTCTGATAACCGAATCCTTCGTGGAATCGTTGGGCCGGCAGGCCAGGACGGACTTCCAAGCCTGGGCCGTCGACGATGAC
>DAOVQV010000241.1 GCA_030628445.1 Phycisphaerae bacterium
CTTCTTTGATCGGCTGGTTGAGCTGATGGAGGGGATTCACGCTCGCGGTGTCGCCTATTGCGATGCGAATAAGCGGTCAAACATGCTGATCGGACCGGGCGGCCGGGCGTATCTGGTCGATTTCCAGATCTCCCTTCGCCGGCGGGACGGTTTACTCTGGCCGTGGAACGTTATCACGCGGGCGGTCGTGCGTTACATGGCCGCCAGAGACATTTATCACATCTACAAGCACAAGCGGCGGATGTGTCCCGAGCGGCTCAGCCCGCAGGAGCGGGCCCTGTCCCGTCGCCGTTCCGGTTTGCACTTGTTGCATCGGAAACTCACCAAGCCCTGGCGGGCGCTGCGGCGGAAATTCCTGCGCCGCCAGTACGAAAGCGGGCGGCTCATCTCCCCAACCGCCGAAATGGAAGATCATGACCAGCCCGAAAAGGCCACCTGGCGGCCGCCCAAGGAGCCGAAGACGTGAAAGCAATGGTGCTGGCAGATATTGCTCCGATCGAGACGTCGCCGCTTGAGTTGAAGCAGGTGCCCGATCCGACACCCGCGCCGGGGCAGGTCCGCCTGAAGATCCGCTGCTGCGCCATATGCAGGACCGACCTGCACGTCATCGAAGGTGAGCTGCCGCGCCGGAAGCTGCCCGTCATACCGGGCCATCAGATCGTTGGCGTGGTGGACGCACTCGGCGAAGGTTGCACCCGTCTGAAGCTGTCTGAGCGTATCGGTGTCGCCTGGCTGCGGTTTACGTGCGGGAAGTGCACGTTCTGCACCACCGGGCGGGAGAATCTTTGCGTCTCCCAACGGTTCACCGGGTATCACGCCGACGGGGGCTACGCCGAATACGCCGTCGTGGACGAGAACTTTGCTTATGAGATTCCGGATCAGTTTTCCGACGCGGACGCCGCGCCGCTGCTGTGTGCGGGGATTGTCGGGTATCGCGCCTTGACGCGGAGCAGACTTCGCCCGGGCGGGACGCTGGCGATATACGGGTTCGGCTCCAGCGCCAGTGTGATAATGCAGATCGCCCTGCACAGGGGCTCTGAGGTGTACGTGGTGTCGCGTGGGGCCTCCCACCGCCGGCTCGCACGGAAGATGGGCGCCGCCTGGGTCGGCGAAAGGCCCGAGCAGATCCCCGTAAAGACCGACAGCGCGATTATTTTCGCACCGGCCGGCGAGCTTGTCCCGGCGGCGCTGGAGAAGCTTCAAAAGGGCGGTACGCTGTCGCTGGCGGGGATCTACATGACCCCCATCCCCGAAATGGATTACGAGCGACACGTCTTCTACGAGCGCGACATCTGCTCCGTGACCGCCAACACTCGCCAGGACGGCCGGGAGCTGCTGGAAGCCGCCGCTGAAATACCCATCCGCCCGCGGGTGACCAGCTACGACCTTACCGACGCCAATAAGGCCCTTCAGGATCTGAAGGCGGACCGGATTAACGGAACCGGCGTGCTGAGGATTCCCGGCGATTAGCCGCGTCTTTAGCGGCCGTTGTAATGCGCGACGATTTCGGGCAGCTCAGTGAGTTCGCGGATTTTGTGCTTCGGCTGGATGCTGCTCAGATCGTACTTCCCGGTCGGGTCCTTCAGGATGGAGATCATACCGACCTTGTTCGCCCCATGGATGTCGTGTCTCGGTGAATCCCCCACATGCATCGTATTTCCCGCTGCGACATCCGCTTCCCGCAGCGCCGCGGTGAATATCTTGCGGTTGGGCTTGCGGACGCCTACCTGGCAGGAGTAGACGCGAATCGGTAAGAGCTCCAGCAGGTTCTCCCGGGCCAGATGCTCATCCAGCACCTGGGGGGGGATGAACGTGTTGGAAATCACGCCAAGCGTCAATCCGGCGTCGCGGAATCTCCTGAGCATGTCGGGTAATCCGTCCTCGGTGACTGCGTGGTCGGCCAGGGGCTCGTAGTACAACCGGGCCAGTTCTATCGCCTCGGCGTCGGTGAGGTTGTGGCCCATGCGGCGGGCCTGTCTCTTGAGCAGATCACGAGAGTTGAACTCGCGGCGCGTCAGGCGGCTCTTGACGTATTCCCACCGTATCGCCCGGTACTGCCGGCGCTGGTATTCGGCAAACGGGGGTAATCCCTTCCCGAGCTTCCGGAGGTACCCATACGCCAGTTTCGCCCCAGCCTCGAAGACACCCCTGACGTTCACCCCGCGAAACTCGAGGAGCGTCTCACCCAGGTCAAAGAATATCGCTTGCACTGTTGCGGTCATAAGCTTTACCGGTAACGAAGTCAGGCGTCGCGCCCGCTGCGGCGAACAACCTATAGGAGATTGCGGCGCTTTTCAACAGCCAGCGGCTGAAAGGGAGGCTGAATACGTCGTGGCCTACTCAAGGAAGTGTGGCGGGCCCGCCTACTGGAGTTTCTGTGGCTCCGAGCTATTCGACTTTCACTACTGTCGCGTTCTCGAGTCGCACATCCAATGGCGCGGTTGGGGATTCATCCGGCGAGGCGCTCGGTGATGCCTTGGCGACGCGGCACTCGGATATTACCCCGGCCAGAGTCACAGGGCTGGATTTGCTCAGCGCAAGCAGGCTGTCTTTAGCTGTAGGGGGCAGAATTGCCGTAACGACAGAGCCTTTCTCGGACACGGCACGTACAGTGTAACAATCGTTCTGACCGGCGCGGACGTCGTCGAGGACCAAGCTCCATGAAACCTTTTGGCCGACGAATGTGTTTGTCAGATCCCACTCAGCCAATGCCTTTTCGTGACTCTTGATAGCTTCTTGTTGCTGAAGACTCGTCAATTCTGCCCAGGTGACTGCGTCTAGGCGAGGATTGGTGGGCCTGTTGTGCAACATCTCAGCTAATTGGTCCACAGATTTGATCGACAAAGTAGGCGCAGTCGGCTGTGTTGTTGTCGCCGGCTGGGTTTGTGCCCCGGGCGGCAAGCCGCTTCCGCCACAGACCTTGCACGGCACTTTTTTCCGCCCGTTGCACCTCGGACAAACACCAGACCGTCGGGCTCCGTGACAGGCGGGACACTTAACCGTCCCGCGAAGCTTTTTCGCCTGATTTGAACATCTTAAGCATGTCCAGTTGTACCCATGACCGCCGCATCTTGGACAGGTGAGACGAATACGGTTAGTAACAGTCTCGTACTTATCCCATTCGGGCACGTATTTCGTATGTCCAAACTTCTTCCGTCGTCGGTAGGACTCGGTTTTTATGATGAAGCCCGACCCGCCGCATCTGTTGCAGGTGCCTGTCCCCCACTGTCCTTTACAGCCTGGGCAAGTGATGCGGCCGACTGCATTGCACTTGGTGCATTTAGTC
>DAOVQV010000354.1 GCA_030628445.1 Phycisphaerae bacterium
CCTGGAAGTCCCGCTGGGCGAAGTAGTACGGCAGCCCAGCGAAATGGTCGGTGTGTCCGTGGGAAAGCAGCACATGGTTGATGTTCAGCGCCTCGCGCGGGCACTTGCCAATGTCGAAAACGCAGTCCAACTCGGGCGCGATAATTACGGATTCCTCACCGGCCACGCTGTAGCCTGCGAGCGTGAACTGATCCACCTGGACCTGCGATAGACGCTTGGCGCGAACTCTCATGGCACATCCTTCCGTGCGTATCGTAAGAGCCGGACGCGAAACCGTCAAGCTCGCCGCCTTCCCGGGCGATCGGTTCGATCACGCCGCCCGCCACTTGGCATGGCGACATCGAGGCGTTACCATGGCGGCCTATGCAAAACGACAAGCGAATCGCCGTGCTGATCCCCTGCTACAACGAGGCGGTCACAATCGGCAAGGTCGTCGACGACCTGGCTGCCAAGCTGCCGGAAGCGACGATCTACGTGTTCGACAACTGCTGCATGGACGAGACGGCCGCTATCGCCCGCGAACATGGCGCGACCGTCATTCGCGAGCCGAGGCAGGGCAAGGGCTTCGTCATCAGCAGCATGCTCAGCCGCGTCGACGCCGACTACTACCTGATGATCGACGGCGATGACACCTACCCCGCCGACAGCGCCGCCGACCTGCTCGCGCCGGTGATGGCCGGCGACGCGGACATGGCAATTGGCGCGAGGCTGGCCGCCTACGACGACAAATCGTTCCGGCCCCTGCACGTGTTCGGCAACAAGCTCGTTCGCGGGATGATCAACCTGATCTTCGGTGTCAAGCTGACGGACATCCTGTCCGGCTACCGGGCGTTCAACCGCCGCGTCGTCAACTGCGTGCCGGTCGTCTCGTCGGGCTTTGAGGTGGAAACGGAGCTTACGATTCACTCGCTGTATTACCGGCTGAAGCTCGTCGAGGTGCAGGTGCCCTACGGCGTCAGGCCGGACGGCAGCGTCTCCAAGCTGCGCACGTTCCGCGACGGCTTCAGAGTGCTGTGGAAGCTGTTCAATCTCATGCGGGCCTTCAAGCCGCTGACGTTCTTCGGCACGATCAGCATAATCCTGTTTGTCCTCGGCGTCCTTGCGGGCACTCTACCGGTGCGCGACTACATTGTCGATCGCTACGTCTACCACGTGCCGCTGGCGATCCTGGCGACCGGGCTGATGTTGCTGTCGGCTGGGTGCGTGTTTCTTGGCCTGCTGCTGCACGCGATGAACTGGCGATTCAAGGAACTGCACGACGTGATGGTCCGCGGCAAGCGATGACCACCCGCAGCCCAAGGGAGCGAACCGTTATGACTATCATCCGACGGATGCTGTGGGTTGGTGTGCTCGCCTTGCCGCTTGCCTTTGCGGGCGGGTGCATCATGCACGCCGCCGCGGAAACCGTCCTGACCGTCCGCATCGACGACCCCGACGGCATGGGAATCGAAAGCGCCGAGACGCTGTTCGGCCTGGCGGACGTTCTGTGGCGAGGCGGGCAGAACAGCTACGAGATTGTGGGGCATGGCTGGCGCCCGCGGGAGCATGAGACATACATGATTGTTGCGAACGAAGGCTACCCAGCCGGGGTTGACCGGTTCATCCACATAACGCCCAACGGCCCGCCGGACGAATGGCCCGATTACCACGTGGAGCTGGTCGTGCCGGCAGCGCTCGTGATCCCCGACACGCCCGACCCCCAGGCCGTGCTGGTCTTCACCGGCACGCTTCATGCGCCCCACAAGATGTTCCCCGATCGGCTGCAATTCTCCCTCGCGCAGGTGCCCCTATCGTCCGAGTTCGGGCCTGTTCGAACGATCTACGTCAGCGGCAAGATCATCGCCACCCCTGCCGAAGACCTCGTCTTTGACGAAATGGTCGAGTCCTACCGGCAGGCTGTGCGGCAACGTCGCTGAGGCCCGACGGGCCTTCATCGCCCGGCGTGTAGGCCTGTGGTCACC
>DAOVQV010000150.1 GCA_030628445.1 Phycisphaerae bacterium
CGAGACCAGCATCGCATCCGCGTGGCCGTGATACCCGCCGACGCACTTGATGATCTTATCCCGCCCCGTCGCCGCGCGGGCGAGGCGGATGGCTGTCATCACGCCCTCCGTCCCGCTGGAAACGAAGCGGACCCTCTCGACCGACTCAAACGCCGCGGTGATAGCCTCGGCGAGCTGTGTCTCGCCCTCCGTCGGCGCGCCGAAACTGGTCCCGCTGCGGGCAGCCTTGGAAATTGCGGTTATCACCTGCTCGGGGGCGTGTCCCAGAATCGCAGGCCCGAAACTGCCCACGTAATCGATGTAGGTGTTCCCGTCGACGTCGGTGATCTTCGCCCCGGCGGCTTTTGCGATCACCGGCGGTGTGCCCCCCACGGCCGCAAACGCGCGCACCGGAGAGTTGACCCCCCCGACAAGCACTCTCCGCGCCCGCTCAAACGCCGAGTCGCTCTTTTCGGTTCGTCTTGGCACGTCGGCGTTATTATGCGCGCCCGCACGCTAGTGGCAAACATCCGTTCGCCACCTGCGCCACGCAACGGGGAACTTGCCCCGGCGGGGGGAGCGGGCTGGTTATTTGACTACCAGATTAACCAGACGTCCCGCCACGACGATCTCCTTGACGATTTGCTTACCGGCGATCGCCGCGACGACCTTTGGATCGGCCTTGGCGGCCTCGATGCAGGCGGCCTCGTCGGCCTCGGCGCCGACGGTTATCCTCCCGCGCACCTTCCCGTTCACCTGCACCGCCAGCTCGATGGTCTCGGCGGCGATCAGAGATTCATCGAAGACGCCGAAGGGCTCGTAGGCGAGCGTCTCTTTGTGGCCCAAGTGGGCCCAAAGCTCCTCGGCGATGTGCGGCGCGAACGGCGCCAACACCAGCACGAACCGCTCCGCTTGGGACGGCGTGATCTTACCGGCCTTGAAGACCGTGTTGACGAACTCCATCATCGCGGCGATGGAGGTGTTGAACTTCATCACCTCGATATCCTGGGACACCTTCTTGATCAACTTGTGCAACGCACGCTCGACCTGCTTTTCCCCTTTCTTGAATACCTCATGGAACTTTGTGTCTTTCCCCGTAACACCCTCCCAAAGGGCTTTGCCTAGGTCACCTTCGGGCGGTTCGGAGGGGACTTGGGTCTCGTCGTACAACATGGTCCATTCGCGGGTGCCGACGATCATCCGCCAGATGCGCTGCAAGAAGCGGTATACGCCCGGCACGTCGCGCGTGTTCCACGGCTTGGACGCCTCCAGCGGGCCCATGAACATCTCGTACAACCTGAACGTGTCGGCCCCGAACTGTCCGATCACCTCGTCGGGGTTGACCACGTTCTTGAGGCTCTTGGACATCTTCTCGACCGTCTCGGTGAGCTGCTCGCCGGTGGTCTTGTGGCGAGGCTTGTCGCCGGAAAGGTCCACGTCTGCGTACCCGACGCACACGCCGCGCCTGTCGCGGTAGGCGAAGCTGCGGATCATTCCCTGGTTGCGCAGACGGGCGAACGGCTCGGCGCTGGAGACGTACCCCAAATCGTACAGCACCTTGTGCCAGAACCGCGAGTAAAGCAGGTGCAGCACGGCGTGCTCGGCCCCGCCTACATACAGGTCCACGCCGCCGGCGGGGTTGGTGGTGCTGGGGGCCATCCAGTACCTCTCGAACTTCTCGTCGCAGAATCGCTCATCGTTGACGGCGTCGGTGAACCGCAGGTAGTACCAGCAGGAACCCGCCCATTGGGGCATGGTGTTCAGCTCGCGCTTCCCCGGTGCGCCGCAGGCGGGGCAAGTCGTCTCGACCCAATCGGTCGCCTTGGTAAGCGGCGGCGAGGGCAGGGCGTTGGGGTCGTCCGACGCCTGGGGGGTAAAGTCGTCCATCTCGGGCAACAGCAGCGGTAAGTCGCCTTGCGGGACGGGCACCATCCCGCACATCTTGCAATGGACGATGGGGAACGGCTCGCCCCAATATCGCTGGCGAGAGAATAACCAGTCCCGCAGCTTGTAGTTCACCGCCCGCTCGCCGAGGGCGGCCTTGCCCAGATCGGCGGTTATCTTTTCCTTGAATTCCGCCGTCGTCAACCCGTCGTACTTGCCACAGTTGACGGCGACGCCGTCGTCAACGTAGCCCCGCCAATCGGCGCCTCCCGGCGGCTCGACGACCTGGATCACTTCCAGGGCGAACTGCTCGGCGAACTGAAGGTCGCGCGTGTCGTGCCCCGGTACGGCCATGATCGCACCGGTCCCATAGCCCATCATTACGTAATCCGCGACCCAGATGGGGATTGGGCGGCGGTTGATTGGGTTGACGGCGTGGGCGCCGGTGAAGACGCCGGACTTTTGCTTTGTCTCGGCGGTGCGCTCCAGCTCGGATTTTTTCGCGGCTGCGGCCACATAGGCGCGCACCTCATCGCGATGCTCGCCGGTCGTTATCCTGTCCACCAGCGGATGCTCCGGCGCCAGGACCATGTACGTCGCGCCGAACAGCGTATCCGGGCGGGTGGTGTATACGCGGATAACGTCGTCCTCCTCCACACCCGGAAATGCGCCCTTGGTGCGCCTTGCGAACCAGTCATCCGTGTCGGCGGATCCCAGCGGAAAGTCCACGTTCGCTCCGGTGGACTTACCGATCCAGTTGCGCTGCATGATCTTGATCGGCTCGGGCCAGTCGAGGTTCTCCAGGTCCTCGAGCAGCCGGTCAGCGTAGGCGGTGATGCGCAGCATCCATTGCTTAAGCGCCCGGCGATACACCGGGAAGTTCCCGCGATCGGATTTACCTTCGTTTGTCACTTCTTCGTTCGCCAGCACCGTTCCCAATTGCGGGCACCAATTGACAGGGACCTCGGCCATGTACGCCAGGCGGTGGGAGTCGATCACCTCCCTTTGCTGGGAGCCCGTCAGTTCGTACCACTTGATCATCCCGGCCGGGGCGCCGAATACCCCCGACATCCCGTCGAACTTGTTCACCGTCGCCTGCCCGGTAAAGTCCACTACGTGATCGCCGCTTTCGAGCTTCTTGATAAGCTCCGCGATCGGCCGGGCGGCGCGGGCGACCGGGTCGAACCAACTGTTGAACATCTGAAGGAATATCCACTGCGTCCAGCGGTAGTACCGCGGGTCGGTCGTCGCGACGCGCCGCGACCAGTCGTAGGAGAACCCGAACATCTTGATCTGCCGCTCGATGTTGGCGATGTTCTGGGCGGTCGTCTCTCGCGGATGGACCCCGTGCTCGACTGCGTACTGCTCAGCCGGTAAGCCAAACGCGTCGTATCCCATCGGGTGCAGCACGTTATACCCGCGCATCCGCCGGTACCGCGCGACGATGTCCGTGGCCGTGTAACCCTCCGGATGCCCCACGTGCAACCCCTCCCCGGATGGGTAGGGGAACATGTCCAGGATGTAGATCTTGGGCCGCTTGGTGAAATCTTTCTCGCCCGGGTTGGGCTGGCGGAAGGTGGCGTTTTTCTCCCAGTACCGCTGCCACTTTTTCTCGATAGCTGCAAAGTCGTAACCGGCCATAATTTGTCCTCGTTCGTCCTCGATACTCACTGGTTATTGATCAATCGTCAAGCGCGTCGCAATCTGCTTGGTGAATCCCAAACAAAAAAACCCCGCAATCCTTCTCGGATCGCCGGGCCTGATTCGCTCAAACCTTATCCCGCGATCCGTCAGCGCGGCGCTAGCCCTAGCAGGTTTAGTAGACTCAAGCTGTCAGGGTGACGGATCATGGTTCTTGTTGCATTATCGGTCGCTGGTGCGGCGAATCAAGAAGAATCTGGAAAACGCAACGCCTCCTAGCGCGGCGGATCTCCTGATCCGCCGCGCTAAGAGACTCTCAGGACTTGCAGCCGCTTAGGCGCACAGGTAGTATTCGTCGCTGCTGTGTGTGTTTGTGATTCTGCCTGCGAGCGGAAAGGACCGGCACGTGAGAGACAGGCTGACCGAGGCGCTGAAGGCGAGCACGGCCGATTACGCGGAGATCCGCTTCGAGACCAACGACACCACGCAGATCGCCTATCGCGGTAAGGAAGTGGAGACGGCCGCCAGCTCCAAAGTCTCCGGCGGGATCGTGAGAGCCTGCACCAAGGGCGGTTGGGGCCTGGCGGTGTTCGATTCGCTCGACGATCTGGAACACCAGGTCGCCGAGGCGTGCCAGTGTGCCAAACTCGTCGGGCGGGAGAAGACGGAACTCGCCGAGGCCGACGCACCCGTAGATGCGACAGTGACCGCAAAGCTCCAGCGAGATTTCCGCGGCGTGCCCTTTGATGAGAAGCTCAAGCTGATCGAGTCGTACAACGACATCATTCTCGGGGCCGATGAGGCCATTGAGACCTCCCGCGTTCGGTATACCGAGGAGTTTCGCACGGTGCATTTCGCCTCGACGCGCGGGTCGTACTTCATGGAGCAGCGGCCCCGGTTGGTCCTTTTCTACATGGGCGTCGCCCGCGACGGGTCGCTCGTGCAGCGGTCCGGCGACGCGGTCTCCTCGAGTGTTAGTTACGACGCGGTGTTGGGACTGGAGCAGAAGGTCGCCGCCGAAGCCGCACGCGCCGCGGCGCTGCTGAAGGCACCGCCGTGCGAGGGCGGGAA
>DAOVQV010000140.1 GCA_030628445.1 Phycisphaerae bacterium
CGAGTACGTCTCTCGCGTGTTGGCCCGGACGGCGGCCGCCCTGCCGGAACGCAACAAGCTCGGGCGTCGGCCGTTCCTCTGGATGGATGAATGGGGCGTCCAAGGCAAAAAGATCAACGATAAGCACCAGTGGGACTGGATGTCCACCCACGCCAACGCCCTGATGCGCGTAATGACGATGATCCAATTTCAGAAGCAGTGCGAGCAGCTTCGCCTGGAGGCGGCCGCCAACTGGAACCTGTTCGAGACCAGCGGGTTCGGCCTGATGCCTCGCTACAATCCCCCCTCATTCAAGTGGCCGACCTATCTGGCTTACGAGTATTTCAACAAGGGCATTGGCGAGACCGAACTTTCTGTCACCGTAGCCAACAGCGAAATCGGGTTGAACGAGCCGCTGATCCAGGTCCTCCCGAGCCTGTCGGGAGACGGGAAGACACTGTACGTCATCGCCGTCAACGCCAACTATCGAAAGGCCAAGGATGCCACCTTCATCATCCAGGGCGCAACGCCCGACGAAACCCAACCAGTCAAGCACACGATCCTGAACGGTGAACCGTTGAAGCTCGTGGTTGATATGGAGGAACGAAAGGAACGCGAGCCGACCACGACCGTCCGCCGGCAAGAGCTACCAGCCGCCCGGCGAATGACGATCCGGCTCGAGGAGCACTCGATGAACGTCCTCGAGATTCCACTGAAATAGCTGGGAGGACGAGGGACGTTAACCGGATTCTTTGGTGCGGCCGAAACTCCGGCCCAGCCGAGAGATGTTTTTTTGGATCCTTCCGCCGCAAGTCACAGCGCCTCTGTACCCGTGCGCGCGCACAATGGTTCCGTTGGGAGGGCGACCCCGACGCCACGAACCGCCCCCTCGCCGACGGCGCGGCGAAGGCGGTGGTGGTGGAAGTGAACCGCCAGAACATGGGGCTTCTGTAGACGGTATTCGTGGGTAAATCGGCAAATTATGTTGTGGGAAAAGCTTGACAAAGCATAAAATGGCTGTATTATCGAATTTGCTCCGGCCCGCTTTGGGAGCGACGGAGCTGCGTTCGGCAGAGCCTAACGGGCTTCTGCCTCAGGTTGAAGACCCGCCGTAGCCTCGGCGAAGGCGAGCCGTACCGGCCGAGTTCCCATACCTAATGCCGCGCGAGCGCTGCGCCGAACGGTCCGATGATGCTCGCAGCACGGCCAAAATGGAAGGAAAGAAATAATGCGTTGTGAATGCAAGATCATCTTTGTCGGCGGTGTTATCACCGCGTTGCTGGCGGTACCAGCTCTGGGGACGGACCCGTTCTTACTCATCAGTGGCTACGACACAAATAATGTGTTGGCGTACGACATTCATAGCGGGTCGTACCTCGACGAGTTTATTCCCACTGGAAGCGGGGGCTTGGACGGTCCAGAAGCACTGGTCATCGGATCCGACGGTTACCTGTACGTCGCCAGCGCCGACAGCCATAACGTCAAACGCTACGATGCGCAAACAGGGGGTTACGTGGACGATTTTACTTCCGGAGGTGTGCTGCGCTATCCGCGCGGCATGGCCTTCGGTCCGGATGGGCATTTGTACGTGACCGGAAAAAGCAACGGCATCCACCGTTTTGATGGCACCACAGGCGCTCACTTGGGGGATCTGGTCGCTCCTAGCCAGCACGGGCTTTACCGGCCGCAAGACCTAATCTTCCGCGGGGACGGCTTTCTCTACGTCTCCAACTACGGAACCAACAGTGTCCTTAGGTTCGACGCGATCACCGGCGCCTTCATCGACGATTTTACCTCAGGCGGGGGAATGAACGGCCCGCAGGGCATCGCCTTTGGCCCGGATGACAACCTGTACGTTGCTAGTTCGCGCACCGATGAAGTCCTTCGGTATAACGGTCAGACAGGGGCGTTCATTGACGCATTCGTTACTGCCGGCAGCGGCGGCTTGGACAACCCCGAGGACCAAATCATCTTCGGTCCTGATGGACTTGCCTACGTCTCCAGTCATCAGACGGACAACGTCCTTCGCTACGACGGACAGACGGGCGCATTTGTTGACGTCTTTGCAAGCGGCCCGCAGTTGGACGCCCCGACATACATGCTCGTCGTCCTGGAGCCAGGGCCCATTTCACTTACCATCGACATCCGGCCTGGCAACGACATCAATCCTGTCAACTTGAAATCCAACGGAGTTTTACCCGTGGCGATTCTTGGCGCCGAGGATTTTGACGTAGCCCTGATTGATTTGGAATCCCTGATCATGGCGGGTTCATCTCCTAAGCCAAGAGGAAAAAGTAACAACATTGGCTCATTTAGGGACGTCAACGGCGATTCAATCATCGATCTGGTTCTTAATTTTGATCTGAGCGAGTTGGACGCGGAACCCAGTGTTGCCGAGTTAGCGCTTTTGGGCCTCCTGCAAGACGGTACGGAGTTTGAAGGCACAGATTCCATTCGAATCGTCCCGCCGGGTGATCTGAACGGGGACCTAGTGGTCGACATCATCGATCTGACAGCGCTGGCCGCCAATTGGTCCACCCTCAGCGCCGGCGATAAGGAATGGTCCCAAGGCGATACCAACGGCGACATGCTGATCGACATCGTCGATCTGACATCGCTGGCTGCCAATTGGAGCGCAGAGACGATCGTCATTCCCGGCGGTCCGGTCCCCGAGCCGACGGCGCTGGTGCTGCTGGGCCTTGGCGGATTGGTGTTGATCCGCCGTCGTCGAAAGTAGCCGGCGCCGCGCAAGTGACACAACCTAACGGGCGGTCTCAAGTTGGCCGCCCGTTTTCATGCGCCGCATGCGACGCAAAGGTTCTAATCGTGCGCAAAGCAGACGCTACGATGAAATGGATGTAACCCTTTTGACCCTTCGCGCGGCGGGGACTATCGTCTCTCCTCGGGGCCTTCCTTCTTGGCCTCGGCGCCGACGCCGCGTATCGCCCAGCGCGCGAACTTCATCCGCGTGTTGGATGTCTCGTCGACCTTGACGGTCACCTCGTCCTCGCGGACCTCTATGACGGTCCCGACAGCGCCGCCGATGGTGGTGATCTTGTCGCCCTTCTGGAGGTTGCCGAGCATCTCGCGGCGTTTGGACTCCCGCTTTCGGCGGGAACGACCCATGAAGAGGTACATCAGCACGAACACGCCGCCCATCATCAGCAGCATCCCATACCCGCCGAACGGGCTTCTGGGGGGCGGGGGCTGATCGGGTCCCCGGGCGGGGTCGACGGGCTGGGCTGGGCGTTCCGTCGGTGGCGCGTAGGCGGGGGCCTCGGCGGGGGGTCTGCCCGGCGGTGCCGGTTCCAGCGCGGGCTTGGCTTCGGGCGCCTGGGCTTGGGCGATACTGGATGCGGCGAGCACGACCAGGGCTGCGCTTATGGTCAGGGTAAGGAGCGTACGCATGTGCATCGGTTATTCCTTTCCGCTTTCAGATGTTCTCCAGATGTTCTATCGCTATTGGGTCAACAGCCGGACAATTGTGCGCGGACGGGCGGGCGGCGTCAAACAGAAAGCTGAAAGCGGGAAACTGAAACCTGAAACCCGAAGAAGCATGGATACGATGTGCGGGATCTTCGTTTCAGTCATTCAGGGTGTGTTACGGATCAACCATTGTCGCCGTTGCGGTCTTCGCCCTGATGGTACATCTGTGCGAGCCACTGGTCGGTTTTGGAGGCGAGGTCGCCGGATTCGATCGCCCGGCGGATGGCGTCCATGAGCTGAGCGAAGAAGTGCAGGTTATGGAAGCTGACGAGGGTGGGACCGGCGATCTCCTTGGCGGCGAAGAAGTGCCTGATCGCCCCGCGCGAGAAGTTGCGGCACGTGTAGCAATCGCAGTTCTCATCGAGCGGGGTGGGGTCTGAGGCCCAGCGTGCGTTTCGCAGGCGCAGGCGGCCGGTCCAGGTGAAGGCCTGTCCGTTTCGCCCGTTGCGTGTGGGCAGGACGCAGTCGAACATATCTATTCCGCGTGCGACGGCGGCGAGGATGTCGCGCGGCTCGCCGACGCCCATGAGATATCGCGGCCGATCGGCGGGGAATTGGGCGTCGACGGCGTCCAGCACGCGGCGCATCGCCTCGGGCCCTTCGCCGACGCTGAGCCCGCCGATGGCGTAACCCGGTAAGTCCAGCGCCACGAGCGCCTCGGCGCTTTGTGCCCGCAGATCGTCAAAGACGCCGCCCTGCTGGATGGCGAAAAGCGCCTGTTCGTTCCGCCGCCCGGACAGCGCGCGGCGGTCGGCGGCGTCCCAGGTCACCTTGCAGCGAGCGGCCCAGGCGGCGCTTCTGCGGACGGCGGCGGCGACCTGGTCCTTGGTCGCCGAGGCCGCGGGGCACTCGTCCAGCTGCATTATGATGTCGGAGGCGAGAAGTTGCTGGATTTCGATGGCGCGCTGGGGCGTCAGGCGGACGGGCGCTCCGTCGATGTGCGACCGGAACGTCACGCCGTGGTCGTCGATCCGGCGCAGGTGGGCCAGCGAGAAGACCTGGTATCCGCCGCTGTCGGTGAGGATGGGGCCGGCCCAGGCCATCATTTTATGCAGGCCGCCCATCTCGGCCACCACGTCGGCGCCCGGCCGGAGCATCAGGTGATACGCGTTGGCAAGGACCATCTGCACGTCGGCGGCGCGGAGTTGGTCGGGCGTTACGCCCTTGACCGTCCCGCACGGCAGAAAGACCGGCATAGCCACCTTGCCGTGAGCGGTGCGTAGAAGACCACTCCGGGCCTTGCCGTCGGTCTTGTCTATCTGAAAGGCGAATATCGAATCTGTCAGTGGCATGAAGAATAGAATAACAAGGGACGAGCGCTACCACCAATCAGGTCACAAGATTCCGAACGGGCCGCCAAAGTATCAAGAATAATATATCTGTCCCTTATTTATTAAAAACGGTAAGTCGCCCCTGCCTTAAGCACCTCAGTCTC
>DAOVQV010000364.1 GCA_030628445.1 Phycisphaerae bacterium
CCAGATTAACCTTGCCGGTGCGGCCGGGACGATCATGGCCGCCCAGTGGGATATTGGCTCCCTTGACGCGTTGTGGGCCAAGAACATCATGACGAAGGGCAACCGTCGCGACCCGGCCATCACAGGCAACTTCGGTGCGACGGTGAATCTGACCGGCCAGGATAAGCGCGGCATGTCGCTCAACAAGCTCCAGGTGGCCGGTACTGTTCGCAACAGCACTGTTCGTACATGGGGAGGCATAGGTAGCCTGCTTCTGGGGGCGACCGAGAGCAGCGACTTTTTGGCAGGAATAAGGGATGGCGTGACACGGTACGCTGCAGATCACGACGACTTCGAGAACGACCTGGCGTCGATCAGGTCTGTCAGGATCAGGGGCCTGAAGCGCTCCTCGGACCGGCTCTTTGTGGACAGCAACTTCTCGGCTGCCAGTTTCGGAACGGTCAGCATCCTGAACGCCGACTTTATCAACGGAGAATGCGGCATCTATGCCTATGATGGCGAAGGTGACAAAGAAATCCGTCGGGTCACCTACCGAGATACGGAGACCGGCGAGAGGTGGTCCTGGCCACCAAGACCAAACGAAGTGTTCGCCGCGCCCGAAGAGTTCATTCGGATACTTTGAGAAGGGAACTGGGCTTCGTCTTGGACGGCTAATGGCATTGCGAGGCGATAGGGAGAGCCGCCTCGAGGCGCTGCTGTACAACTACCGCCCCACCGGCGGGGCTGATCGGGAAGTCCGACTGCGACTGGCGCGCTGGCCGCGACGCCGCACGCGCGTCCGGGTCGCACTGATTGACGCCGATCATCCGGTGTCGGCGAGCGGCCGGGTCCCCCGACCCATCCGCGACGAGCAGCTGACCCCATCCGACCTGAAGCGCCTGACGTTCGGCCTCCCGGCCGACTCGCTCGCCTACCTGCGACTCGAAGCTTACTGTGATGCCCCCCGGCCGGAAGATCGCCAACGCTGACGGGGTCCACTGCCGCGATCGCTTCTGGGGGGGCACGATGTCGGGGCGACTTGTCAAACTTGGCGGTGACACCCGGTTGACACCCCCCCGCCCGCCAGCGAGAATACCAGTCCAAGTCGTTCTGTGCTTTCTACGCTTTCTACGTAAGGGTCGGGCGTGCGTTGCAGTAGCGGTTGGACATTGGTCGAGCTGTTGATCGTGGTTGCGATACTGTCGTTGCTGGCCGGTGTGCTTGCGCCGAGCCTGGACGAGGCCCGCCAGCAGGCGCGGTTGGTCGCCTGTCAAGCGAACCTGCACGACATCGGCGTGGCGATGATAAGCTACGTCGCCATGCACAACCGCAAGCTGCCCCCCTTTTTCTTCAGCGACCTGGACGGGTGTGTGCCCGCTTCGGGGCACTGGGGCGGCCCAAGCCAGGGCAAAGCCGACCCAACAATGTTCTGGCGGCTGGACGCCGGCGCCGAGCCGCTGTGCATCAACCTCTGGGCGTTGGTGCACGAGGGCCTGATCGACCCCGGCCCGCTGATCTGCCCCGGGGCGGCGCCGCCGCTGCGGCGTGGCGATGCGAGCTACTTCCCGTACACGGGACAGTTCAGCACGTACTGCCTGCGGTTCCCCACTTCCGAGGCGCTGTTCTGGAGTGCACCGAACCTGAAGTACGAGTACGGCGGGACACTGTTGGGCATTTACCGCGCGGCCCCTGGCGGCTGGCGGTGGCCTGTCGGCGCCGTTGATTCTGGGCGCTACGAAATCGTCCCGCAGGTTCGTTTCGACCGCAGTTACCCGCCGCTGGAGGAGTGGGAGGAGTGGGGCTGCGACCCCTACGACGTTCCTACCGACGCCATGCTCGCCGATACTTTCTGGTGGCA
>DAOVQV010000296.1 GCA_030628445.1 Phycisphaerae bacterium
GAGCTTGCGGTTGCGCGTCGAGCCTCACAGCCTTGGCTCGATGGCGCCGCACGCGAGACCCTGCCGTCTTGGTCCGGGTTCTGCAGCGCCCGCGAGATCATCGCCGACATCGAGGGGTTCGACATCGAGGATCTCATTGCCGAGGAGGACGTGGTGGTTACGCTTACGCACGCCGGATACGTCAAGCGCTTACCGTTGACCATGTATCGCCGACAGGGCCGCGGCGGGAAGGGCGTGATCGGCTCGACAGCGCGGGAGGGCGACTTCATCGAGCAGTTGTTCATCGCCTCGACGCACGATTATCTGCTGGTCCTGCTCGCCAGCGGGCGGATGCACTGGTTGAAGGTCTACGACATACCCTCGATGCCCAGGACCGCCCGAGGCAGGGCGATCGTCAACCTGCTGGGTATGCAGCGCGACGAGACGATCTGCGCAGTCGTCGCCATCAGGGAATTCGACGATCGGTTCCTCGTCACGGCAAGTAGGGGCGGGCAGATAAAGAAAACCTCCTTGAAGGCCTACGCCAATCCGCGCCGCGGCGGGATCATTGCCACAGGGGTAGCCCAAGGCGACAGCGTCATCGGCGCGGCCATCACGCGCGGGGACGACGAAATTGTTCTGGGTACGGCCAAGGGACAGGCCATCCGTTTCAAGGAGACCGACGTTCGTCAGATGGGCAGGACGGCCGTTGGGGTCAAGGGCATCGGCCTGCGGAAGGGCGATGAGGTGGTGGACATGGCGATTCTCGACCCGGCCGCAACCTTGCTGACGGTCTGCGAGAAGGGATACGGGAAGCGGACCAGCTTTGATGAGTACCGCATCCAGGTGCGCGGCGGGCTGGGTGTTATCAATATCCGAACCACACCGCGCAACGGGAAAGTCGTGGGTATGAAGCCCATCCGCGATAACGACGAACTGATGATGATAACCCAGCGAGGAATGATCATCCGCACCGGCGTCAACGAGATACGTACGATCGGCCGGGCGACTCAGGGCGTTCGCGTTATCGCCTTAAAACCGGGCGACAAGCTTGTCTCCGTCGCCCGCGTGGTGACTGACGCCGCCGCCCCGAATGGCGAAGAAGCTGTCGACCAGACCGCGGACGAGGGGGGAGATACGTAAACTCATGAGGTCTCGTTAGCTTATCGGAACGAGGGTCTCGTGGGAGTCGCGGGGCTCTTCCAGGGCAGGTAAGGTGATGGTGAACGTAGTGCCCTCGCCGACCTTGGACTCAACTTCAATCTTTCCGTGGTGCTCTTCGAATATCTTCTTGGCGACGGCAAGGCCGAGTCCGGTGCCCTTTTGGCCCTTGGCTGAATAGAAAGGCGTGAAGATCTCTGCGAGATGCTCAGGTTCAATACCTATCCCGTTGTCCGAAATGGTGGCGATTACGTTTTTCCCGCTGCGCTGATATTCGGTCCCCACAGTTATCGCCCCGGTCTCATTGTCGACGGCGTCCAAGGCGTTGTTAAGCAGGTTCAGGAAGGCCTGGTTCAGCCCGGCCGAGTCGCCCGGAATCGCCGGTAAGGTGTCGTAGTCGCGCAGCACCGCTATGTCCCGCTCCTCGGCGCGGGCGCGAATCAGCTCCGCGCATTCGCTCAGTACCTGGTTGAGACTTATGTTCTCTTGCAGCGGTTCGCGATCCTTGGAGAAGGTGAGCATGTTCAGTATCAGCTCGTTGATCCGCCCCAGGCTGCGATCGACGATGGGCCAGGCATCCTTGGCCTTGTCCAGGTTGTCCTCGTCCAGCCCCATCTCGACCACGTCGATACCCGCATCAAGGGCCTGAAGGATGTTCTTTATGTGGTGCGAGAGGACCGCCACCGTCTCGCCGACGGCCGCCAGACGCTCCGAGTTCAACGTCGACTCGTACAGGCGAACGTTCTCTATCGCCAGGCCCGTCTGAGACCCTATCGCCGTCAGCAGCCGAAGTTGCTCGGTCGTGTAAGTGTGCTCGGAGACGCCGCAGTCCACGTGGATCACGCCCAGCGCCCTGTCGCGCCCCTTGATCGGGACGCAGAGGGCTGAGCGGATCCCGAAATCGTGCACGCTCTTGCCCGAGGTGAACCGCTTGTCCGACATGGCGTTCGAGCTGAGTATCCCGATCTCCTTTTTGACTACCTCGTTGAGGATTGTTCGCGAGATGGGCAGCTTCTGGTCGGGCCCCTCGTCGCTGAAGCGGGAGGCCTTCGGCTCGAGCGAACCGTCTTCGTTAATCAGGATGATGTATCCGCGATCGGCCGGGACAATTTCCACGATCTTGTCCAGTGTCGTCCGCAGCAGCAGGTCGGTGTTGAGGATCGATCCGACGTCCTGGATAAGGTCATAGAGGATGCGCAAGTTTCCAATCGCCTGGACGCCGGCCTCGGGGGTCGGGATGATGACCGAATCGTCGCTGCTTTGGACGGTGGCGACAATCGCGGCGTCGACGAGCTGGCCGCTCTCGTCCACGTCGACGGTTGGGCTCGTTCCGGCCTGGAAAATCAGCAGCGTCGAGCCGCAGCGGATCTGGTCGCCGCGGTTCAACGGTATCGCCTGGGAAACGCGCATTCCATTGAGGAAGGTTCCGTTGGCCGAACCGAGGTCCTCGAGCATCCATCGCCCCTCTTGTGCCCAAAGTCGGGC
>DAOVQV010000121.1 GCA_030628445.1 Phycisphaerae bacterium
GGGACGTCGTGCCTCTGTCCACAGCGGATTATTTCTCTTACGAGGCGCAGTACGGCAGGATGAGCGGGGGTGAACAGCGGCGCGACCCGTTCGTTCCCGCGGTCGACCGCCAGCGTGTACTGCACCAGGTCGTTGGTGCCAATCGAGAAGAAGTCCACTTCCTTGGCGAAGGCGTCCGCCTGCAGCGCGGCCGAGGGCGTCTCGACCATCATCCCGATCGGCACGTCGTTTCTGTGCTCGACGCCTTCTTCTTCCAGATCCTCCGCAACGTCGCGGACGATGGTCTTGGCCTGGCGCAGCTCCAGCAGGTTGGTTATCAGTGGGAACAGCAAGGACGCGTCGGAATCCACGCTGGCCCGCAAGATCGCCCGAAGTTGCGTCCGGAACATCGGAAGGTTCTTCAGACAGAACCGGATGCTCCTGCACCCCAGGAACGGGTTTCTCTCCGGGATGCGGGCGCGGTCCTGGGTGTATTTGTCCGCCCCCAGGTCAAGCGTTCGTATGGTCACCGGCTTCCCGCCGCACTCCTCTATGACCTGCCGATAGGCGTGGTAGTGTTCTTCTTCGTCCGGCTCTTCGTCGGCGCCGAGGTAGAGGAATTCCGTTCGATAAAGACCTATCCCGTCGCCGCCTTTTTCCAGAACGGCCTTGGCTTCGTCGGGGAACTCGATGTTCCCGAGGAGTTTTATTTCGTGCCCGTCGGCGGTGATCGCCGGTAAGTCGCGAAGTGCATCGAGGTCGTGGATGAACTCGATTTGCTGTGCGGCGAACTGCTCGTAGTTCTCGATGGTCTGCGGGTCGGGATTGATCACGACGACGCCTCGCGTCCCGTCAATGATTACCGTATCGCCGCCGGAGGCCTCTGCCGTTACGTCGTTCAGGCCCACCACCGCGGGTATCCCCAGCGCCTTGGCGACGATGGCGGTGTGGGATGTCTGTCCGCCGGCGTCGATGGCCAGTGCGAGTATGTGCTCGCGGTCCATTCCGGCCGTTTGCGAAGGCGTGAGGTCGTGAGCCAGGACAATCACGTCGCTGTCCAGGTTCGCCAGCGACTTATGCCGCTGACCGGTCAGGTTATGCAGCAGGCGCCTTTCTATGTCGTAAACGTCCTTTACCCGGTCGGCGAAATAGCGTGAGGGCATGGACGTGAATTCCTTGGCGTATCCATGCCCGACCGTAGCCACGGCGTACTCGGCGGTGACGTTGGTGACCAGGATGGCATCGGAGAACTTCTTGAGCATTACCTTGTCGTCGAGCATCCCCAGGTGGAAATCGAAGATCTTGGCCGTCTCCTTACCGAGCTTTTCGACGCTGCGAGCCTGAAGGTCCAGGATCTCTTTTTTGGAAACCTTGATGGCCTCTTTAAGCCTGTTGAGCTCGGCGCTGGCCTGACCGGCGGGGACGTGGCGTTCGGGAATATCGAATTCCTCCATGTCGATAACCACCGCGCGTGCGACAGCCACTCCGGGTGAAACGCCTATGCCCTTCTTGGTTATCATTTTCCGCAGTTTGGCTCTTCTCCAGTTGTAGGCGGCGCGTTAGAGCAATTTAAGATTTTCTGTTCCGTCCTGGCTGGCTGCGGCTTCGGCTGACTTCGTCAGGCTGCATCGGCAACCCACTGGGTTTCCTGCTTCGCCTTCCTTGTCAGCCTTGTCCTCGCTCGGCCATCACCGGAACATTAAACCTCAAAGTGCTCTAGGTGTCCGTTGCGGATTCGGTCTGCTCGATTTCCATCTCGCCGAACCCATCCTCGAACAGCGGTGCAATCGCGTCCATGGCCTCGTCTGCATCATCCCCGTCGATGACGATCTTCAGGACCGTCCCTTTTGTCGCGGCCAGGCGCATCACCGACATAATGCTCTTGGCGTCGACGGTCAGTGCGATGTTGGATATTTCAATCTTGCTGTTGAATCGGTTTGCTAATTCCACCATCTGCATCGCCGGGCGGGCGTGCAGTCCGTATTTGTTGATAATCGTGACTTCTTTGTTGACTATTGCCAATTCCGCTGCATCGCCGCCAAGTGGGCTCCTAGGCCAGCTCGTCGGCGTCCTTGAGAAGCTCGATGATCTGTTCCTTGCTGTCGCTTTGGCGAAGCCATTTGCGGAAGTTGTCCCGCTGGATGTGTTTGAATATCGTCTCCATCGCCTGGAGGTGCTCGTCGGGGTTGTCCGGAGAAGAAAGAAGCAGGACAACCGAATGGACGGGCTTGGAGTCCAACGCGGCGAAATCTATCCCTTCGCTGGAACGCCCTATCGTCCCGACGGGCTTCTTGATGCACTTGAGTTTTGCGTGGGGTAACGCCACGCCCTTCCCGATGCCCGTCGTCGCCTGCGATTCCCGCTCCAGCACCACCTTGATGATCTCATCGCGGTTCTTCTTGGGGAAGGCACCCGCCGCGGCGAGCGATTCGATCAGCTCCACGATGGCCTCGTCGCGAGTAGTCCCCCCAAGCTGCGAGACGATCGCGTCAGTAACCATAATGTCCGATAGCTTCATACTGCGCTCCTGTTACGGGTTCTGTTCGGGTCCCAAAGCACCTAAGCCCGAGTCAGTGTACCGATTTGCCCGCTGTGTGGCAAAGCTGGTTGCGGGATTGTCCGGTCTTCAGCTACTGCGTCATGCCCAGGCCGTGACCCGGTCCCTGGTGATTGCGGACTTTATCCTTGTGGCGCCGCAGTTGCCGGGAGATCTTGTTGAGGCACCCATCTACGCAGGTGTACATGTCTTGGTTGCGGTCGGAGGCCACAAACGTGTGCTTCCGTCGCGCTTGGACGACGAATTCGACCATGGCCTGGTCCGCCTCGATGTCGAGCGTGACATCGATTGACTGGATATCGTCGAAGATTCGCGTCAGCTTTGCCGCTTTCGATTCGACATACTGCTTGATCGGCTCAGTCGCTTCCATGTGCCTGGCTTTGATCCTGATGTTCACAGGTGTCTCCTTACTCACTGCTTGTCCGAATCGCCCGGTAAGTCACCCGCGGCGTCGCCGGCGGCCGCTGTAAGCTGCTCACGAGGCGGCATGATCACGCCGCCGCTTACCGTAAACCGCAGGGCCTCGTCGATACTTATGGGCAGCTCGATGATCTCCTCTTTCCTGACGGTAATTGTATAGCCCGTAAACGGCGTGGGGCTGGAAGGAATAAAGACCGTCACCAGGTCCGAGCTTAACTTCTCGGTGAGCGTGCGCATCGACTCGCCGGTCAGCAGGCCGACCGACCAGATCCCCTTGCGCGGGTATTCGACGGCCACCACGTCGGAGAACTTCATCCGCCGCTGGGTGAACAGAAAGTCCGTCACCTGCTTGACGAACGGGTAAACCTGGCGGACCACCGGCGTGCGGAAAAACGCTTGCTCCGTTACGTGCCAGACGCTCCTGCCAACGAAGCTGGTGATAAACCGCCCGACGAAGTAGATCACCGCCAGCGCGAGTACGAAACCGATCCAGGACAGCTTATAGGTCCGCCAATAGGCCTTGACGACATTCCAGTCGGCCTCGCCGCCTTTGAGCGTAAAGCTGTCATCTCCCATTACGTAGTGGTACTGGACAATAGTCCACTGCGCAGCGGTGTTCATGTACTTCCCAAGGTAGTTCTGGACGAACATGAAGACAACGATGATGAACCATACGGTCAGAAGTGTCGGTACAAGCACGGCCAGGCCGCGGACGAAGAACCGCTTGAAATCGCTGATAAAACCCTCGGGCATTTACATGTATTCCCGCGACTTACCGGGCCTGGGATCCACCCCCAATCCCCGCCGCACGCCAACAAGTGTATTGTCAACCCGCGCTGACGTCAAGCACGCCCGCCCCGACATCGCATATATCCGCCCGCCCTTGACACGCACGAGCCTTTGGCGTAGGTAATGGGCCTTGAGCCCGGGCGCCTCGGAAAAACGAGCCGGAACTAACTATCTTAAAATCAGAGGCTTACGATGAGAATATTCGTCGTCAACTGCGGGAGCAGCTCCATCAAGTACCAACTGTTCGACATGACCGACGAGTCGGTCCTCGCCGCGGGCCTCCTGGAGCGGGTCGGGACCGGCGAAGCTGTCCTTCATCACACCACCGGCGTCCCCGGCGAGACAAAAACCATAGACGCCCAGGTGCCCGTCCCGGACCACGCCGCCGGGTTGAAGATAATCATAGACGCCCTGGTCGATCCCGCCGCCGGCGTCCTGGACAGCGTCGATCAGATCGACGGTGTCGGGCACCGCGTCGTACACGGCGGACAGAAGATCACCGGCTCGGGGCGTATCGACGATTCGCTTATTACCGTCATCCGCGAAAACGCCGCACTGGCGCCGCTGCATAACCCCCCGAACCTTTCCGGGATCGAAGCAGCCATCTTGGCAATCCCAAACACCCCGCAGGTGGCGGTGTTCGACACCGCCTTTCTCGCCACGCTGCCGCCCCGCGCGTACCGATACGCCGTCCCTCACGATTGGTACACCGAATACCACGTCCGCAAGTACGGGTTCCACGGGACCTCCCATCGCTACGTGACGCTGCGAGCGGCCGAGCTGTTGGGCAAGCCCACCGAGGAGGTCAACCTTATCACCGTGCATCTGGGCAACGGCTGTTCGATGACGGCCGTCGCCGGCGGGGCCGCCGTTGACCATTCCATGGGAATGACGCCGTTGGAAGGGCTGGCGATGGGCACGCGCAGCGGCGACATCGACCCGGCCATCATCCTGCACATGCTGTGGCGGGGCATGTCGGGGCAGCAGATAGACCACGCGCTGAATAAGAAGTCCGGGCTGCTGGGCGTCTCCGGGGTGAGCAATGACATGCGCGACCTGCTGGCGGCCGCTGCGGACGGTAACGAGCGAGCGGAACTGGCCGTCGATATCTTCGTCTATCGAATCGTCAAGTACATCGGGGCGTATTATGCGATTCTACCGGGCGTCGACGCGGTGGTGCTTACCGGCGGGATCGGCGAGAACGCCGTCACCGTCCGCCGGCGTATCTGTCGGCCCCTCGCCGCCCTCGGCGCCGTCCTGGACGAGCAGCGCAACGCCGATACGATCGGCGGCGCCTCCGGGCCGATCACCACCGACGAGTCGTCCCTGTCCGTCTGGGTCATCCCCACAAACGAGGAACTCATGATCGCCCGCGACACGCAGACCATCGTCGCCGGACAAAGCGCCAAAAGCTGATCCTTCGACATGCTCAGTGCAGCCCTGCGCGCGCAGAATAGGCCCCAGACCTCAGACTCCAGGGAATAGTCCGCGCGATTGGTCTCCTGAGCCGCTGGGATCAAGTCGTCAGTATCAGGTCCGTGTCTCTGGGCTTGGGTGGGGGAAGAGGCGTATTGCACGCCCGACAAATCGGGGTTTGCAGGCCGCGCTTCCGGCCGCACGCTGGACAGCGGACCATCGCGGTGTGGTTCATCGCCAGGTAAGTCAATAACCCCGCCAGGTTGAACGCCGCGACCAAGACAATCCA
>DAOVQV010000180.1 GCA_030628445.1 Phycisphaerae bacterium
AGTATCCGTGGCGGTGATTTGTTCGTCCCGGCGAGCTGTCAGAAGTTGCTGACCGTCGCGGCCGCGATGGAGAGGCTGGGTGGCGGGTTTCAGTTCACCACCTCGGTGTACGTTTCAGGTTCCGACGTGGTGGTGATTGGGGACTTCGACCCGACGCTGGGTGATCCGCGAATCGCACAGCAGCAGGGGATATCAATCTATCACGAACTGGATCGCTGGGCCCGAGCGGTCGCCGAAAGAGTCGGCCAAACCCCGGTCGGGTCGCTGCTGCTTGTGACTGATGGTTCGGTGCGGACCTACAGGCACCCAGACTGGCCGGTGCGCCAGCATCAACGATGGTTCGCCGCGCCACCCAGCGAACTGAACTTCCACAACAACTGCCTCGACGTGTCCTTCCGCGTCAAGGGCCGCTCAGCTACAGCTTCGGTCACGCCGTCCAGCCGCTTTATACGTATCGACAACCGCGTCAAGGTCGCCAAGCGGCATGTCTGGTCGCTTGGGACCGGCTCGGACTTATCCGTGGTGAAGCTGGCGGGCTCGGTCAGCCGCTCGACGCCGGACCCGCTCAGCGTCGCCATCGACGATCCGACCGCTCTGCTGGGGCGGGTTCTGGCCGATAGATTAGCGCGTCACGGAGTCAACCTGACCGGACAGATCAGGAGCGTCAAAGGCGACCAGGTGGACCTGAGTGGTGCGTCCCTTGCATGTCAAACCAAGACGCCGATTGAATTGGTTTTGAGAAGGGCCAATAAGCGCAGCTTAAATCTAGCCGCCGAGTGTCTGTTCCTTCGCGCCGGCGACGGGACGTGGGCAGGTAGCGCCACGATCGCCACCCAAACCTTGACGAAGCGGTATGGGTTGGACCCGAAAGGTTTCCGCATCTGCGACGGCGGTGGGCTTTCGCGCAAGGCCCGCGTGGCGCCGTCAACGCTGACGGAGCTTCTGGCGGGCTTGGTGCGGCGAAGCGAGGGCGATAAGCTCATCGACTCCCTACCCAAAAGCGGCATCGACGGTACCATGGTCAATCGCCTCAGCTCTGGAAAGTACCGCGGGCGGGTCCTCGCCAAGACCGGATCACTCGCGGGCGTTTCGGGATTGGCGGGGTATGTGCTCGACTCATCGGGCACCCCGGCTGCGGCCTACGCCATACTGATCAACGGCGTCGGCGCCAAGGACACCGGTAAAACCAGAGCCCTTCAAGATGCTGTCTGCCGGGCGCTGGTCGATTCGCTGGAGGCGAACCCCCAAAGCAATTAGAGCACTTAACGCTTGTCTGTGCCGCCCAGGGCCGATGCGCTACCAGTCGGTCAGTTCGCCGACGATCTGCTCTATCAGGTCCTTGATCGTGACAATCCCGACGTCTTTTCCGCCGTCGTCTTGCACAACTGCGATCACCGCGCGAGCCGCCTGCATCCGATACAACGCGTCGGTGACGGTTAGACTGGCGTCCAGGACTACCGGTGCAGCGGCGAGGTTGCTCGGTGCGGTTTTGGTTTCGTCGGCCAATACGTCATAAGTGTCCAGAATCCCGACAACCTTCCCGTCCTGGTTAAGCAGCGGTAAGTGTGAGTAATTCTGTTCTCGGATCAGTTCCAGGAGTTGCTCCCGGCCGGCGTCTTGGGGCGCCTGGACAACCTTATCCATCGGTATCATGACATCGCCGAGCGTCACATGGCCAATTCGCATCACTCGATCAGCCATCCTAGACTGAGACTGCGTCAGGACCCCGCTGGCGTAGCCCTCCGCAACGAGCCGTGCCGGGAGAGTCTGACCGGCCCCCCCGCGGCGGTCGGGCGATCGACTCAGACGCATCAGGCCCCAGGCGAATCCCTTAACCAGCGGCGCCAACCCGCAGGCGTTGAGCAGCACGCTCGATGCCCCCAGCACCCAGCCCAGGCGGTAGGTGAGTTTCTCACCCAGCCTCTGGAAGACGTTCTTGGGTACGGACTCGCGGAAGATAAACAGCACCGGCGTAGCGGCCGCCAGCGTCAGCCACTCAGCCGATTCGCCGTACCCTCCCAGGACGAACATCGTAGTGACCGCGAATGTGGCCACGTACCCGGAGATGTTCGTACCCACCAGCAGGACCGTCAGCAAGTTGTTCGGGTTGCGCAGGTGCCTTCGCAGGAGAATTGCGCTGCGGTCCCCGGACTCCGCCGCCAGGTCCAGCCGTATCTTGTTGAGCACGTAGATTCCGGTCTCAATCCCGGCGTAAAATACACCGGCCAGGACCGACACAACGAAAACAGCGATCCAGGCGACCCACGTCAAGATTTCGCTGCTGGGTGCGGTCATTGCGCCTCCTCCAGCAGCTCAATGACGCATTTGTCCACTCGCCGCGCGCGCATGGACTTGATGGTGAATCGCAGGTTGTGGTATGTCGCGACGTCACCGGCTTTGGCGATCCGCCCCAGCAGCGAAGTTACGAAACCGCCAACCGTGCTGATTCGCCGGTTCGAGAAGTTTACACCGAAGGGTTGGGCCCATTCGTGGATGGGTAAGTCACCGTCGATAAGGTATCTGTTATCGCCTATGCGCTGGACGGCGGGCCCGGGTCGTACGGCGCCATACTGGTCGGGAAGATCCCCAACAATCTCCTCCAGAACATCCTGCAGCGTCACCACCCCAGCCGTGCCTCCATACTCGTCGACGACGATCGCCATCTGAGTCTTATTGGTGAGGAATTGAGCGAGCAGCTGTTCGAGATTGCCCGCTTCGGGAACGAACGGGACTCCAACCGCTATTTCCCGCAGCGGGGCGGGTTCGCCCAGCAGCACCCGCTTGTAGTGAACCACGCCTATGATGTGGTCCAGGTCATGCTCATAGAGGGGAATTCTCCGTAGGTGGGTTCGGCGGAACGTTTTTCGCAGACCTTCGCGGGGACCGTCCGCATCGTAGGCGATCATGTCCACACGTGGGACCATAATGTGGCTTACACGCAAGTCGGTCAGGTCCAGGATCTCCTGAAGCAGCTTATTGGCGCCGTGGTCGAGGATGCCCTGTTTCGCCGAGACGTCGAGCAACGCCGCCAACTCCTCGGAGGCGATATCCGCCTTCTGTTGCAGGGAGGGGACGATGATTCGCGTAAGCGGTGAGATGAACACCTTATCGAAAATCCAAAGCAGCGGCCCCAGGACGCCGTAGGCAAGCTTCAGCATCCCGGCCGAGAGGACCGCCCACTTCCCACCGAAGGTGTAAGCCAGCATCTTTGGGCCCACCTCGCCGAACAGAATCAGCGCCAGAAGCGGTACCAGCGAGGCGACAGCAAGAGTCCAGGACGCAACCCCTGACCGCTTTAGGTCGTAGATCATCAGCGCGGAGACGGCCGCAAAACCCACATTGACCAGCATGTTCCCCAGCAGCAACGTGTTGAGAGTCCGGCGCGGGCGCCGCATAAGCGAAGCGATGATCCCCCCCCCCGTCCCCGATTGCCGCAGGCGATAAAGCTGCCCGCGGGACAAGCTAAACAGCGATGTCTCCGAGCCGCTGAAGAACCCGGACCCAATCAGCAGCAGCACAAGTGCGACCAAGTGCCAGGCGTGAGAGATAAGAAAGCTTCCCCACATCATAATCGCCCCCTCACCTGCCCCGCCTCGGCCGATTGCAGCCCAGGCTCATCGGATTGCTCGGTTTCTTCAGACATCTAAATACACGCGCGATCATACCGGCTGGGCGCCTCTAAAGCCAGCGGCGCGGCGAGAACATGACGTTGTCGTGCCCCGGGACTATCACGTCCGCCAGTTCCACCAGGTCGCAAAGCGACTGCAAGGCAGCGTGTGTGTCCGCACAGCCTTGGAAGACCTGCCCGCGGCGGACGTGCTCGCACGTGATGGCTGCATCGCCGGCGAGGACAGTGGTTAGCGTAGGGGATATGAGCAGCAGCCCGGCCGACCCGGGAGACGGTCCGGCGAGCGGGTAAAGCTGGACCTGTTCGCTGAATCGCTCGGGGGCGGGGCGGAATCGCTTGATTAGTCCCAGATCAGCTTCGGCCAGCTTGGCGTCCTCGCCGTGGAGTCTCTGGGCTGAATCCAACACCCCTTCAAGGTGAGTTTGGTAGGTCTGTAGCTCCTCGTC
>DAOVQV010000136.1 GCA_030628445.1 Phycisphaerae bacterium
CCACAGAGCGTCTCGGGGTCCATTTCGATGTTCCCTCCGCTGTGCCAGAACAAATCCACCCGCTCGGGGACGCCGTTGGTCAGCTCATCAAGAACGATCAGGGCCGCGCCGGTGCC
This sequence comes from Phycisphaerae bacterium, assembly GCA_030628445.1. Classification (GTDB taxonomy): domain Bacteria; phylum Planctomycetota; class Phycisphaerae; order SM23-33; family SM23-33; genus DAOVQV01. The sequence goes on from DAOVQV010000136.1 coordinate 117, forward strand.
GCTGGGTCTATCCACCACCATCAGAAGGTGGCGGATGAACCGGACGTTCTCGCCGCAGGCGTCGGCGGCGTCGCAGCAAACCCAACGGAAGCCCTTCCCGTTCTGGGCCTCTCGTATCGCGCCGCGGGCGTCGATCTGATGATCTCGCTCGGCGACGATGATCGTGTTATGCATGGCGGCTTGGACTTGATCCATCTCGGTGCCGGGATCAGCGTAGTGATTCTCGTCATTGCCCGAGCGGACCACGTTTACCAGCAGCATCTCGCCGTCGACCTGGAGATGGACGGAGTTCATATCGCGCCGGGCGTGATGGGCCGCCAAGTCGCCCGCCTTGGCGGCGGCGTACATTGTCGGTTTGGGCCAGGTGTCAGCCATTGCGGCCCAGCCAACTTCGGTGAACGCCTTTACGCACTTAAGCTTGGGCTTTTGTGGTGTCGCCTGCTTGACGGGGCGAAACAGCAGCGCCAAACCCGCCGACGACCACCCGGAGATGCTAACGTCCCGGTGGAAGGCGTAAGTATCCAGCCACCATGTGACCTCCTTCAGCCCATAGCGCTTCGCCAGCAAATAGAAAGTTCCGTACAGGGGCACCACCGCCGGCGCCGCGAACCCCGCCGCACGCCCGTTCGGGGTGAAATACACCGCAAACAAACCCGTCTTGTCCATCCCGCGCCGGTGGAATATCTGCTCGTCGTCCAGAATGCGGGTTGTCGCCTCAGCGAAGAGCAGCACGTACCGCATCGCATACCCCCAATACCCGGTGCCCTCGTCCCACCCTCCCTCGCGGCCCAAGGCGTCGAAGAAATGCTTCAAACCAGTGCGGGAAAGCTCGTATGCCTCCCGGGCCTGCGGGTCTTCGTCGCTCAGCGCAAGGGCCGCCAGGCCGCAACCGGAATTGACCACCGCGTTCCAGTTGTGATAGCAGTCATACCACCAGGCCTTGTCGCGCACCCCTTCCAGATACGCAGCGATGACCCGCTCTTTGACGCCCTTCAGCACTGCCTGGCGTTGAGTGTCGTCTAAGTCCTCCCAAAGCCAATCCGCCCCGACGACGGCTGCGACGGCCGCCTCGGCCGTGCACAGGTCCACCGACAGCGGGTGATGGGACGGATCGACCCAACTACCCCAGCTCAGGAGGTTCTGAAGCTCTTCAATGGCGCGGTCGCGATAGGCGGGGTTTGCGTCGATATGGTGAGCAATCAATAGGTCAAGCATCCGTCCTTGTGTGGTCCTGGCCGCCTGGACGGCCGCACCCGCCCTGCCCTGCTCCCAAAGCCTGCGCCACTGCGTCTGGCGGATTGGAGCCGACTCCAGTATCAACGAGCATCGCTTTCGAAGCACATCGTAGATGGTCGTAAACGGCTTGCGCCCGATGCGGTCCGACAGCGACCGCAGCTCGTCTCGCCCAGCAATTATCCCTCGTCTCATAGATCCATCCTTCAACAGAATCCCACAGTTATCCGATACTCATCAAGATAAGGCGTCCGCGAGTCCAGTTCAAGAGATGCTCGCAATCGCAGTTCCCTATTTGGTGTCCATTTGTCATGTGCCGACCGCAGGCGGGGCTCGTAAGAAGAAACAATTGCTCCAGGCGAGCCCGCAGCACTATCATGCTATCGGCCGGGGTGTTACCGTCGCCCTCGAAGCGGAAGGATTCCTGAATTGGTAGAAGCCCAATCGAATGGATCGCCTCAAATCAGCGACAATGAGCTTCTGCAGCGCCACTTGGCGGGCGAACCGGAAGCCTTCGCCGCGCTTGTGCGGCGATACGAGAAGCAGCTTTATGGGTTCCTCGCCCGGTTCACCGGCGATGCGACGCTGGCGGAGGATATCTTTCAGGAGGCGTTTCTGCAATTGCACGTCTCGGCGGGGACGTTCGACCCGTCAAGACCCCTGAAGCCCTGGTTGTTCACCATCGCTGCCAACAAGGCCCGAGACGCCATGCGGAGCAGACGCCGCCGCCGGGCCGCCCCGCTGGATGCGACAATCGCAGGAAGCGATAACGAACGAACCAGCTACGCCGATCTGCTCGAGGCAGAAATTCCAAAACCGGACGAATCCCTGGCGAACACGGAGACCCGCCAGGCCGTACAAAATATCATCAGGGAAATGCCTGAGAATCTGCAAGTTGTGCTGTTGTTAAGTTATTTTCACGGTTTTCAATACAAACAGATCGCCGAGATCCTGGACGTCCCGCTGGGGACGATCAAATCGCGGCTGCACGCGGCCGTGGGTTCCTTTGCCAAGCAATGGAGACTTGTCGCACAGAGGTTGGGTTATGAGCGTCAAGGACAAGGATGACATTTCGGTATTGATTGACTATGTGCTCGGGTCCTGCGAGGTCTCGGTCGCAGAGACGGTTCGCCGACGGATCGAAGAAGACGCCGACTTCGCCCACCTGCACCAGAACATCGTTAACACCTTTGCAGCTATGCGGTTAGCTCCCCAACCAGCCCCGCCTCAGGATCTCATCGAGGCGACCATGGCGCGGATCCGTCAGCAGGTTCGGATCTCGCAGTTAATCGCCACAGAAGAATCCACGCGCCGGGTCTCGTCCCCAACATTCTCCATGCGAGAGCTGGGCGCCGTCGCCGCGGCGGTGCTCATACTCGCCGCCGTGTTCATTCCGTCGATCAACCAAGGCCGCAACCTGGCTCAGCGCAACGCCTGCGGAGCGAACGTCGGGAGGATCGGGACGGCGATGCTGACGTACGCCAACGACAACAACGATTACTTACCATCCGCCGACAGCCGCTTGCTGCGCTGGCTGCCCAGTGGCGAGGCCCCGGCCGTCAGCAATTCCGCCGCCCTGTTCAAGTTAATCCGAGGTAAATATGAATCACCCGTGGTATTCCAATGTCCCGCTGTGGGGGGCGGGTCGTTCGCCCAGGCGGGGTTGATCGACTTCCCGGCGGGCAGATTCATCAGCTATTCCTACCAGCACGCTATCGGCCCGAGCCGGCTGCGGCGGGGGGCGCTGCAGGCGGTCGCCGGGAAGATGGCAATCCTCGCAGACGCCACCCCCCTCTTCAGGGACGGACGATTCCGGCCCAGCCACGTCCGAGCCCCCACCAGCCAGAACCACAGGCAAACCGGGCAGAACGTCCTGTATTTGACCGGGCGCGTCATCTGGGCCGAGAAGCCCAACGTCGGGGTGAGGGGAAACAACATATTCCTGGCCGAGGGCATACTCGATTATGACGGAATAGAGCAGCCCACGGATACGACCGATACGTTCCTCCTGCCGAACTACTCACGCTCACATCGCTGATTGTCACCGCTTCCCCGTTTCGTTATCCGCTCAAAACCCTTCGGCGAGTTTTGACACCCGCCCACTGCTCAACGTAGAATCTTGCGAGATGCAAACAGCTCGATCAATACGCAGTCTGGGCTTATGGTGGGTTGCTGCGGCGATGGTATTTGGCTTGCAGGGCGCCGCAGCAGCGCACGCCTCCCAGCCCGCTACTGAGCCCCTCGCCCCGCCGCCGCCGGGCGAGGCCGAAAGTGTCGCCGAAGGGCTCGACTGGAGCGAGGCGGAAAGGGCCATTCTGGGCGCAATCGAGGACTTCGAACCACAGATCGCCGACGAGGCCCTGGGCATGATCCTGCGTCGGGCCAAGAGACTCGAAGATCTACCCGCCTCCCAGCTGTCCGATCTGGATCACCCGGCCTATAAGAATCTTCTTGAACGCCCCGGGCGCTACCGTGGCGAGGCGGTTCGCCTGGTTCTGTACCTCGCTTACGTCAAGAAGCTGCTTCCAGGTGAGGTCAATCTTTCCGAATCCCGCTGGTGGCCGAGCGACAAGCCGATCTGGCGGCTGGACGGATTCGGCGCCGATACGCCGTACCCGGCCGATGAGCCGTTGCGGATCTTCTCCGTCGTCGATCCGGCCTCAATTATCTCCGTTCCCCAAGCAGCACAGGCGGATGAGGAAATCGAGTATCTGCGGACCCCGGCGATCGAGGTGGCGGCCGTTTTCTACAAGGTCTATACCGACCTGTCGCGAGGTGATCCGGATCGCCTACCCACCCAGCGGAACTATCCGGTGCTCGTTGCCTGGGATATCAAGCATGCGGACCTGCCCGGTAGGGAGCCAACCGACACCGGCGGCACTGCGGGCCCGACGAGCATCGTGCTTATCGTTGCAGTCACCCTGGCGGCGCTGTTTATTGTCCTGAAGCTCCGCGCACGGCGTCGCGGGCGGCCCAGCCCGAGGACCGCCCCAAGGGGGGGCGCGGGCGGACCGCCAAGCAGCGGCCCCGACCAGGTTGATCCGAACCTACGGGCCGCGGCCGAACAATATCGAAAGGAAGAACACTGCGACGATGACAAAAACGATATCAGTTGATCTTGGTCCGGACAGCTACGAAGTGCGGATCGGTCGAGGCCTGCTCGATACATTGGGACCGACGGCGGGGGCAATTCCTGACGCCACAAGCGTCGTCGTCATCTCCGATTCAAAGGTGGCCGAACTCTACGGTCCCGCAGCGATGTCTTCGTTCGGAGGTCAATCTCTCGCGCCCACACTCATAGATTTCCCTCCCGGCGAACAGCATAAGACACTGGCGACATACGGACAGCTCATGGACGCCTTGTTGGAAATATGCCCGCCGATCGACCGCAGCGCGGTCGTCGTGGCGCTGGGCGGGGGCGTAACGGGCGACCTGGCGGGTTTCGTGGCGGCGACGGCCCTGCGCGGGCTGCGGTGGATTCAGTGCCCTACCACGCTTCTGGCGGCCGTAGACGCCTCGGTCGGCGGTAAGACGGCGGTCGATCACGCCGCCGGTAAGAACATGATCGGAGCCTTCCACCAGCCCA
>DAOVQV010000062.1 GCA_030628445.1 Phycisphaerae bacterium
CACCGTCCGGGCCTGTCCGTCCATCCGCCTCATCCGTCTGTCACTTCGACTGCGACTCATGTAATTACTGAATCAATGGTGTTATCGAAACCGGCGCGCATGGTACCGTGTTTCTACGCAAATGCCCAGCCGGTATAATAGCTCAGGTTACCACCGGGAGTCATGATGGACCTGTTCAAGCAATCAGAAGATGCAGCGGTTGAGGCCCATGCGCCGCTGGCGGTGCGGATGAGGCCGCGAACGATAGACGAGGTGCTCGGGCAGGACCAATTCCTTGGTCCCGGGAAGATGCTGCGCCGCATGCTTCAGGCAGATTCCCTCACCAGCTTGGTCTTCTACGGGCCGCCGGGGTCGGGCAAGACGACGCTGGCTGCCGTGATCGCACGGCACTGCTCGGCGCAGTTTTTCACGCTGAACGGCGCTTCGGCCTCGGTCAAGGACGTTCGCCAGATCGCCCAGGGCGCCCGGGCCACGCTGGTGGGGACAAAGCGCCGCACCGTGCTGTTCATCGATGAGCTGCACCGATTCAATCGGGCGCAACAGGACGTACTGCTGAATGACGTGGAAAACGGCGTGATTATTCTGATCGGGGCCACCACGCAGAACCCGTTTTTCACGATCACTTCGCCGCTGCTGTCGCGGTCGACGATCTTTCAGTTCCAGCCGCTGTCGCAGGACGACATCATCACGCTGCTGAAGCGTGCATTGGCCGATAAGCAGCGGGGGGTGGGCCAGTATCGGGTCCGGACCACCGACGAGGCCCTTGAGCATCTGGCGAAGATAAGCGATGGTGACGCGCGACGGGCCCTGACGGCCCTTGAGGTCGGCGTCTTGAGCCAGGTGCGTGATGGAGGTAAGAGCCCCTCCGAAACCGGAATCCACTTCGACTTGGCGGTCGCGCAGGAGTCTATCCAAACCAAGGCGATCCAATATGACTCCGCCGGTGATATGCACTACGACGCGGCCAGTGCGTTTATTAAATCGATGCGCGGCAGCGACCCGGACGCGACGGTCTATTGGTTGGCGAAGATGCTCACGGCGGGGGAGGATCCGCGATTCATCGCCCGGCGGATCGCCATCCTGGCCTCGGAAGACATAGGAAATGCCGACCCGCGTGCGATATCCGTGGCGGCGGCCGCCTTCGACATCACCGATAAGATTGGTTTGCCCGAATCCCGCATCACGCTGGCCCAGGCGGCGATATACATGGCCTGTGCGCCGAAGTCGAATGCGTCGTACCTGGCCGTCGAAGCCACCATCGACGACGTAAAGAACAACCGGACCATACCCGTCCCCAAGCACCTGCGCAACGCCCCGCACCCCGGGATGGCTGAGCAGTTCGGGTATTCCAAGGGGTATCAATACTCTCACGACCACCCCGGTGGCGTCAGCCCCGACCAGGACTACCTCGGTGTCGACAAGCACTACTACCTGCCCACCGAAAGAGGATACGAAAAGCACATATCCGCCTATCTTCAGTGGGTCAAGAAGATGAGCGAACCGGGTGACAAATAGGCGATAGCGGCGGGCGCTAGAGGGCCGAAGATTCTTTGGAGATTCCTTTGCACTTGCTGTGATGGTGCGGGATCACTGGAATAGAAGATTATGAAGTCGCGCATACGAAAAGAGATACGCCGGAAGCTGCTTGCCATCCCGCCCGATGAGGCCGCCGCCAAAAGCCAAGCCGCCTGCCGAACCGTCGCCGCCCTGGCGGAATTCAAGGACGCTCAGACGGTCATGATGTATCTGCCCATCCCCGGCGAGGTAGACACGGCCCACCTGGCCCTGACCGCGTTCCAGCAGAACAAGACCGTCCTGGTTCCCAGGGTCGACTGGACACAGCGGCACATGATTTCAGTGACTTACCGCTCGCTGGACGACGAGATGACCGAAGGTAAGTATGGCGTCCGGGCACCCGCCGCCGGTGAGCCCTGGCCGGTCGAGGATATCGGCTTTGTTATCGTCCCGGCCTTGGGATACGACCTGCGGGGCCATCGCCTCGGGCGCGGCGGGGGCTTTTACGACCGCTTCATCGGTCAGCCCAAGATGCACGCGACGACCTGCGGGATTGCATTTGAGGTCCAGGTGGTACAGCGGCTGCCCATTGGCGATCGCGACCAGCCGATCGACATGCTGGTGACGGATACAAGAACCTTGCGCTTCGAAGCCCACCGCATCAAGGAGATTCATGAGTGAATAACAAGGAACGTCTCTTGTTGGGGGCGATCGTGCTGTTGATCGCCGTGGTTGTGGGCTTTTGGGTTTTCTGGCCGCGCCCGTCGGTGCAAACCGAACCCGATAGCACCGCAACGGGCGAACCACCTGCCGAGGTCCGGCCGCCTTCGCCGCTTCCCGGGCCGGGCGCAAACAACGTCGCATCCGGCGGACCTTCGGCGCCGGCGACCCGACCGGCGGTCGCCGACGTGCGGAAGGCGTATCTTGGCGCCCTTCAGCTGCGGGATCAGAACAAGCTCATCGAGGCCAGGGACGCGATTTCCGCGGTGCTGTTCACCGGCGGCCTGGACCGCCACAGCGAAACCGAGGCGATCCGGGTGGCCACTGAGCTGGCCTCCGATACGATCCTTTCGGGAATCGCCTACGCGGGCGATCCGTACTGCGATTATTACCTGGTCAAGTTCGGCGACAGGCTCGGGCGGGTGGTGGAAGAGCTGAAGCTCCGCGTCCCATATCAGATGATCATGGCGATCAATGGGATAACCGACGCCCGAACGTTGCAGGCCGGGAAGCGGATTAAGGTGATACGCGGCCCGTTTCACGCGATCATCACGAAGCACACCTTCACGTTGGATTTGCACCTCCACCGCCAGGGCCTCCCCAAGACGTTTATAAGGCGTCTTTACGTGGGGCTGGGCAAGGACGACTTGACGCCGACGGGGATGTGGCGAGTCGCCAGCGGCGAGAAGCTGATCCGCCCTGTCTGGTACCCCTCGCCGAACAATCACAATAAGGGACCGATCCCGTACGGCGATCCGAACTACGCCTTCGGGGCCAAGGGGTTGTGGATCGGCCTGGCCGGCGCCGATGAGAGCACGCGCCTCTTGAGCGACTACGGGATACACTCCACCAACGACCCGACCTCGATAGGGCAGTGCCGCTCGGATGGGTGCATACGACTAACCGATGCGGACATCGAAATCGTCTTCTCGGCGTTATATGAGAATTACAGCACGGTTGAGGTCAGGCCCTGAGGGGGCCCGGATTTGGGATCAGTTCATGTCGCTTTGGCCCAGTAGGCTCATCCGCCCGGTCCCGACGCGAACTTCCGGGACGCCCTCGGGCCACAGCGACAGATACAAGGTCAGGTCGTTGTAGGTGGTGTTGTATGCGAAGGTGAAGGCGGCGTACCAGCGGGGCAACTTTCGGACGATGCTGATGCTCGTGGCCATGTTCCTCCCGCCGTCGAAATCCATGTCATACTGTTCGAAGAAGGTGATCGAGTACTTGCGGGAGATCTTGTACTTGAACCCGAACACCCCGATCGCCGAGTCCAGGTCCCTTATGTATCGCAGGCCCATGTAGTACCGAAGGCGCGGGTCGCGAGAGACGGCGAGTCCGACATTGGCCCGGCGAAGCCTACCTGTGTTCAGATCGTGATTGGCATCGGCCAGCAGCGTGGTCGAGTCGGAGATGTGCCACGTGTAATCGGCGTTGATGTGGTTGCGTCCGATTGAGTACTCGGGTCGATAGGAGAAGAACCTCCCGTCTGCCGGGAAAGTGTCCGCGCCGTTTGCATAGAATCCCGCGACAATGTTCAGCCGCATCCAGTCCACCGTGCGCCTATCGTCAACCGGGCCGCGCTTCGTCTGCAAACGCTGATGGACCCCGACGGCGACGCCGCCTTGGCGCCTTAAGCGCACCTCGATGTCCGGGTCCATCGGGAACAGCTTGGCCGGTGAGACTTCGTCACAACTGATGAACGCGACGACCTCGGGCGTGATGATGTGCTTGAGGCGGTGGATGTCCCAGATGCGGTTCTCGACGTTATTGTACAGGCGCCAGATGTGCATGTTCGCCCGCACGCCCAACTGGCCGTAGGGGCGGCATTTGACGCCGCCACTCGGCGCATCATCCCAGTACGTCGCCCTGCCCGTCGCGTAGGCGACCAGGTTCACCGGGCCTAGCTTTACCGGCATGTTGATTTCATTGCGGGTGTCCAAACGCAGGAAGATGTCGCTGTCGGGCCCCAGCGTCGCCTTGTTCCCCTTATCCGTCCGGTAACGCTTGAATCCCGCGTGGGACTCGCTGAAGAAGCTCAGGCGGTCGGACAGGAGGGGATGCCCTATCAGATGAAACCCCAAGTCGGGCATGGACTCGGTCTGCGTCAGGAACCGGTTGAGGCGGTATTGCAGCAAGCTGGTGATCGCCCAGTTATCGCGTTGCTTCTTGGCGTATATGAGCGTCTCTTGCTCCTTCCCGCCGAAAAACTCATCCGGATGAAACTGCTCCAGGTAGTTCCGGTCGCACAGGTAACTCAGCTCCAGCTGCACCTGCCAATCCCTGGGCAGGAGGTGCTTGTGCCTGATCAGGACGCGCCCGCGGTTGTCAGGCGCTTCTATGTTCTCGCGATCGTCGCCGAAGTCGTCCTTGTTCTCCGCATCGACCATCCCATAGGCCAGCGAATACCCGCTGAAGGTGTCCCTGGCGTACCATAGCCTTGCCCCGGCCATCGGACCGCGCTCATACCAGTTCAGCTCAACGCGGCCCTTGAAACCCTTCGGGCGAAGCAGACCCAGCATGCGAAACAAGTGCCACTCCGTCTCCGCCCCGATACCGAGCTGCCCGTGCGACCCGACCGAGGCGGTGCGCAGGGCGGTATGCCCCTGCTGGAGGTCCATCTCGGCGTACGGCGTGTACAGCATCGGCACGGAGCGGACGTTGAAGGTCCCGTGCCGTATCCTTGCCCTCATGCTCTGTTCGCCCAGGCGCACTTGCTTCTCGTCATACGGGGTGGTGTCCATCAGATACGCTGTCTTTGCGCCGATGTGGTAGCTCGGCGAGTAGAAATCGCTCGTGGATATCTTGGCGTCCTTGAACCATATTTCCCTTGCCGACAGTGCCCTCGCCTCGCGGGCGCGTATGTAGATTGGGATGTTCCGCTGCTCCTGGACGGTTCTGAAGACCGGATCCAGCACCAGCGCCCGGTCGTTGGTGAAGTCGTAATATGCGATCGGCCCGCGCATCATTCGCTCGCCGCGCCGGATCACCACGTCGCCCTCCAGGTACGCACCGACGATGGTCTCGGTCAGACCTTCCGGGCCCGGTAAGGCCGTCTCGATTCCCTCGGCGCCCGGCGCCCAGGGGACACGGGCCTCTTTGGGGGGGCGCTTCTGCGAGATTATCACCGCCGCCTGGGACGACAGCTCCAGGAACAGATCGCTTTCGGGATTCCCCTGTGACATGTAGACGTTCCCGCGTGCGACCGTGAATCGCCTGCCTTCGCGGATCTCGCTGGAGAAACTTTCGCTGCGAAACGCAACCGGCTGGGGCGTAACCGGCGCCTCAGCTTCGCCTGTCGTGGGTTTTTGCTCGGCGCTTCTTGCTTTTGCGTCTGCGGTGGCGGCGCTGCGGGGGGCCTGGGCGAGCACTATGGCGCGTTGGCGATCAGCGGCGCGGACGGCGGCGGCACGGTTGTAGAGAGGGAAATCTCTGAGCGATCCGTGCCCCATGCGACCGTCGGCCGTCAGCCGGCCCTGGTGACGCATCGTCACCAGCATGACCCGATCGCTTGTGGTCGTCCCGCTCGGTTCGACGATCTGGGCGTCGCCTTCGACGTACGCGGTGATGTCGCGGCGGACGGTTCGACCGTCGCTCTCCTGGAGGACCCAAACCACCGCGTTGCGACCCGTCAGCGTCCACCCGCCGAGGTTCAGCCTAAACCGCCCGACGAGCACCGAGACGGTCTCGCCCCCGTCTTCGAAGGCGTGGATCTCCTGCCCGCTCATTTCGGCGTCTTCCAGAATGTAGTCCTCACCCAGCGTTATGACAGCGGGGAGGATAAGGGCGGCCGCCAGTGCCGCTCCCATCAGACGCCTATTGCCTATCGGATGCTCCATCATCACGTTTCACAAGGCCTAGTAGTATATCAACTTGGCCGCGATTATATGCATGCGGCGGCGTAAGTCAAATGCTCATCTTGCTGTGTTTACGAAAAACTTTCACCGCTCGTGTTGCGGGATGTCTGCGCCCAACACCCCTCGCCGCTTCGTCCTAACCGGCGCGCCGGTGTTGACTTGCGGCCCGGCCGGGTGTATTGCAGTGTATTGCAGCACTTACCGCAACAATGCTGCCCAGGCGGGGCGTCACCTTCCCGGCCCGGTGATAAGAACATGACACCGCGAGAAAGACTCATCACGACACTGGAACACCGCCTCCCGGACCGTGTCCCTCTCGATATCGGCGGTACTGAGTCTTCCGGTTTAACCGCAATTGCTTACAATAGGTTGAGGTCGCTGCTGAAGCTTCCGCCCAGCCCCCCACAGATCTTCGACGTCTACCAGCAGGTGGCCAAGATACCCCACGACCTGCGAGCGGTTTTGGAGGTTGACACGGTCCCGCTGCTTATCGAGCCTCGCCGGTGGCGCCGGTTTACGTTACCGGACGGGTCGCCGTGTGAGATCCCCGAAAAGTGGAACCCCCTCCCCGATGATGGGGACCTTGTGGTCCGCAACGAACAGGGCCGCATAATCGCCCGCATGCCGGCCGCTGGTCTCTATTTCGAACCGGTCAACCCACCGCTGGCCCAGGTGAGCAGCCCGGCCGAGCTGGGTCGACACAAGGCGGTGATCGAGTCGTACGACTGGCCGTCGTTTGCGGATGAATCGCTCGAGCAGATCGCCGCACGTGCCAAACAGCTGTTCGAGCAGACCGACCTGGGTGTTGTGGCGAACCTGCAATTGCACCTGTTGGCGGCGGGTCAGATGCTGCGGGGATATGAGAACTTCCTGATCGATCTGCTGGTTAACAAGCCCCTGGCTCATGCACTGCTGGAGATGCTGACCGACGCCTATATCCGCAGGTGTCGAGAGTATCTGGGGCGTTGCGGGCGATACATCCAGGTGGTGCTCGTCAACGACGATCTGGGCACACAGACCGGCCCGATGATCTCACCGGCTAGCTACAAGGAGATGATCTTCCCGTATCAAAAGCGGCTGTTCGGATTCATCAAGCGAAACACGGATGCTCACCTGCTGCTTCATTCCTGCGGATCGGTCTATCGGTTCATCCCGCACCTGATTGAAGCGGGCGTCGATGCGCTGAACCCGGTGCAGGTATCAGCGGCCGAAATGGACACAAAGACACTCAAGCGTCAATTTGGTAAGGACATCTGCTTTTGGGGCGGCGGGTGCGACACGCAGCACGTCCTCAACGCCGGCACTCCCCGGCAGATCGAACAAGAGGTCGCGCGCCGGATCGACGACCTGTCCGCGGGAGGAGGATTCATCTTTACGCAGGTGCACAACGTCCAGCCGGACGTCCCGCCTCAGAACGTCATGGCGATGATCGAGGCGTTCCGCAAATACCGCCAGTACACCTAAGCTGTCTGCAACAATGTTTGAATAGTGTTTGAGAAAGTAGAAAGGAGACAGTAGACCGCACCAGAGCGGTTTCGGCCTTAATTGCGG
>DAOVQV010000132.1 GCA_030628445.1 Phycisphaerae bacterium
CTGCTTTAGGCAAGTCTTGTCGGATCACCGCGGCGATTACAGGAGCTCTTGCAGCGTCGCGGCGAATCCGTCGTCGGTGGGTTTGTCGATGCGGAGGCGGACGATCCGGCCCGCTGTGATTCGGTCGCTGTCGGTGGCGGCGAAACCGGCTGTGACGTAGCGGTCGGTCATCGCACGATAGGACCTGCGGCGCCTGGCGGGTCGATCTTCCACAATCCCCTCCAACGACTCGCCGACGAACCGGCTTCGGTATCGCAAAGCCATCTGCCGCTCCAAATCTGCAAGGGCGGCGCAGCGTCGCTTAACCGTCCGGGGCGGGGGTGCTTCATGGCGGTATTCCCAAGCGGCCGTGCCGGGTATCGGGCTGAACGGGAAGATGTGGATCTTCGAGAACTGCGCTTCTCGGGCCAACTCCAGCGTCCGGGCGAAATCGGCGTCGCTCTCGCCGGGATAACCGACGATGATGTCCGTGGTAATTGCAGGCCGGTCCAGCGCACAGCGGACCTTTCGGACGACCCGGCGGTAGTGTTCGGGGGTGTACTGGCGGTTCATCCTGCGCAGCACGGCCGGTGAGCCGGACTGAAGCGGCAAATGGAAGTGCGGCGAGAAATTCGCCGCAGCGGCGCATACCTCCAGCAGCTCGTCGGTAACATCGCCCGGGGCCAGGCTGGAGACCCGCACCCGCCAGAGGCCCTTAATATCCGCAACGCGTCGCAGCAATTCGGCGAGCTTACCACCGTTAGGGCCCCACCGCCGCCGCACGGCCGTGCCGCGCCCGTAAGCACCCAAGAACACGCCGCAAAGGACGATCTCCCTATGTCCGGTAGCGGCGAGGTCACGGGATTCACGGACGACCTGCTCGATCGGGCGGGACCAAACGCAGCTCCGCGTATAGGGGACCACGCAAAACGAGCAGAACGCATCGCACCCGTCCTGGACCTTCACAAAGGCCCTGCTGCGGTTGTCAAACCGGCGAATCGGACCGAGACCCCGCAGACCGGGCATATTGGCCTTGACGGCTTCGGCCCGGCGCGTTTTGATAGAGGTGGCAGAAGTGCCCGGGCCGCAAACGCCAAGGCCTGCTGAGTTTTGTTTGTCATTCCATATAGGCCCTGCCTGCAGGTCCGACCGGGACGGCGATGATCCGGCGCCCTGCGTTCGATCGCCGTGTCGGAGGTCCTCGACTACCCGCTTTATGCGGGCGGAGATGTCGTCATGGTGCCCTGCTATGACGGTTCTTTCAGACGGGATGCCAAGCCGCAACAGAACGCGGCCGATGCAACCGGCGTCGTAATCGGCATAGCACCCGAGCACGAATACCGTTGCATGGGGCGAGTTTCTGACGGCTCGGGAGATTACCTGGCGGGACTTGCGCATGGCTGTGGTTGTCACGCAGCAGGTGTTGATGACAACCAGGTCGCTCTGTTCGGCGTTCCGGGCAGGGCGGGCTCCTTCGGCCTGAAGGGCCCCCGAGACGGCTGCGGAATCATACTGATTGACCTTGCAGCCTAAAGTTGCAATTGAGAAGTTCATAATGCGATCCACGTATGCCCCGACCGGCGGGGCTTGCGGGCGGAATTCACCCTAAAGTACCGGTTGCCGGAAAACGCATATGCCCGTATTATAGAATAGTTGCATCAGGAGGTTAGAATGCTTATTCCCCGAAGGGCCACTGGAGGCGCCGGCGGGTTTGGGTCGAGATAGTTGCACTCGGGCTCCGTGGGCCTTTGGCGAGCCGGGCACCGCGGCCCGTAGGGGTGAGGAATCATCATGGCAAAGCCAAGAAGTGCATGGGGTATCGACGTCGGGCAATGTGCCTTGAAGGCACTGAAGCTGCGCAACCTGGGCGGTCAGCTCCAGGTGGAGGCCTTCGACATCGTAGAGCACGGCAAGATCCTCTCCGAGCCCGAAGCCGACCGCGCCCAACTCGTCCAAGACGCCCTCATGCAGTTCCTGTCCCGCAACAGCGTTCTCGGGTCGGTGGTGGGTGTTTCCGTCCCGGGCCAGACCGGGTTTACCCGATTCGTCAAGCTACCTCCCGTAGAATCCAAACGCGTTCCCGACATCGTCCGCTTCGAGGCGGAGCAGCAAATTCCCTTTCCCATCGCCGACGTGATCTGGCGGTGGCAGACGTTCGCCGGGCGTAACAGCCCCGACATGGAAGTGGGCATCTTCGCGATGAAGCGAGTGGACGTGGCGAGCATGCTGGAGCACTTCAACGAAGTGGCGCTGCCTGTGGACGTCGTTCAGATGGCGCCGCTGAGTCTTTACAACTTCATGGAATTCGACGCCCAGATCGCAGAAGACGGCGCGACGCTGCTGGTGGACATCGGGGCAGATAAAACGGACCTGGTCGTCGCCGACGAGGCCAGGATCTGGACGCGGACTATTCAGATCGGCGGGAACAACTTCACCCAGGCGCTTGTGAAGGCTTTTAAGCTGACATTCCGCAAGGCCGAGAAGCTCAAACGCACCGCCGCCAGCAGTAAGTACGCCCGACAGATCTTCCAAGCGATGAGGCCGGTCTTTTCCGACCTCGTCCAGGAGATTCAGCGATCCGTTGGTTATTACACGTCGTTGCACAGGGAGTCGCGTTTCCAGCGGCTGGTGGGGATGGGCAACGGGTTCCGCTTACCGGGGATGCAAAAGTTCCTGGAGCAGAATCTCAACATCCAGGTCGTCCGCGTGGACAATTACGCCAAGCTGAGCACCGCGGGCACCGTCAACGCCGCCACCTTCACCGAGAACGTCCTATCGTTCGGTGTAGCGTACGGGCTGGCGGTCCAAGGGCTCGGGCTTGCGCCGGTCTACACCAACCTGCTCCCGGCCCAGATCGCTCGGGCTCGGCTTTGGAAGAAGAAACAACCGTGGTTCGCCGCAGCAGCGGCCGTGCTGCTGCTGACCCTGGGCAGCATGCTCTACAGTGTCCGCGCCGACATAGGCGCACTGGATAAGACCAAGGGCGAGCTTATCAGATCCCAGAGCCACCTAAAAGAGATGAAGGCCTGGCGGTCCGAGCATTCCGGTCTGAAGAATCAGGGCACACAGGAACTGGAACAAATCAACTTCAGCTTCCGGCTGTTCGGGTACCGGGATTTCTGGCCTTCCGTCCAGGCGATCATTTCCCAGTCGATCAAGCAGGTGACAGGCTCGGACCAGCAGATGCTTTCCGACTACATTTCCGCAGCGGGCGACGACGAGCAGTCCCGCAAGAGGCAGGAGGAACTGCTCGCAAAGATCAAGATGAAGAAACGCAGCACGCGCCAACAGATATTCATTGAAAGCATGGACTATCAGTATCTGGCAGACGTCAGTTCCGCCGTCACCGCAGGCGCCGCGATGGGCTCGACGTCCGACCTGGGCGAGGGGGAAGCAAAGCGAGGGTACCAGATAACGCTCGCCGGGCGGACGCCCCTACCTCGAAGCGAGGCCAACCGACTTATCCAGGCGCTGCTTGACACGATGAAGACGGTCGCCGAGAGGGAAGCATTCAACTCGGTCTGCATTCGCCACTGCGACATCGAGTCTCTGGAGACGTATGGGGGCGATTCACGCAGCGCCCGCACCAGGAGCCCCACCCGCGAAAGGTACAGTAGAGACTACGAAGGGCGCCGCAGAGATGACCGGGACCGACGCGACAGGTACGAATCGCCAACCATAGAACCGACCCAGCAAGTCAGTAACCCCGATCCGCTGCTGACAGATGAGAGTATATCCGAGGACACGAAATTCAAAATAGTGCTTATAGCGTCTATTGAAAGCGACGGCGTGAAACTGCCGTCTCAGTCGGAGGCCCCAGCCGAATAACCAGGCCCCCGAAAGGATCTTCATGGGATTCTTACGCCAAAACTTGTTTTACGTAGTACTGATTGCGGCGGTCTCTGTCGGCGGCGGCGGGATGGGGTTCGCGTATCTGGGTTGGTCCGGGCAATGGGAGGAGAAGCTGAACGAGCGGGAAAAGGCCGACAGAGAGCTCAACAACCAGTCCAAAATGGTAGCGGTCAATCCGGAATCGGTGAGAATCGAGAAGAGGCGGGTCGAGACGATTCGCAAGGCCGCCGCGGACATCGCCGCCCGAAGCGCCGACTGGAACCGTCGCGCCGTGCTGCAAATCCCCGGAATCGACGAGGAAGGTAACGCGGTGAAGGTCGCGGCGTTTCCCTTCAAAGGAGAGGTCAAGGGCAGCACAAGGTTTGACTTCACGCAAGAATACATCAAGGAAGTCCAAGCGTTTTTGAGAAAGCTCGACGCAACCCGGCCCCCGACACAAGATGAGATCAACGACCAAATCAACAAGGCCTCCCAAAGAATAGAACTACGGCGGATACTTGCGGCGAGGCAATCGGGAACTGAAACACCCGATGTCCCCACAGGCAGAAGAACGCGAGACCCCGCTGGCGGCCCGGAGAGCATCGAAGCCCAGGCCAAAGAGGAAGGGATGGCGACGGCCTTGGTCTCCAGGGCCAACGGCGGAGCCGTCTATGCCACACTGCAGTCTTTCGACTCTTATTTCGGAACAGCCCTACCCAGCGCCACCGATACCGAATTGTGGGAAGCGCAGCTAAACCTCTGGGTGCAGCAGGATCTGGTCGAGGCGATCGGAAAGACCAATCAGGTCGCACACGACCGATCGCCCCACAAGGACAAGAAGCTACGGGTTCCCAACGCCGCAATCAAACGCCTCGTACAGATCAACGTAGCAAAAGAGTATTTTGCAGGCGGCGCCGGCGCCACCGGAGGATCCAGGTCCAGCAGGGAGACACTGGGAGGGTATGACGAATGGGAAGGACGACGTAGGGACGATCGGGAGGGCCGTCGCGGCCGCACCGAAGAGCGCAGGTATGAGGAACCATTGATTGACGCCGGAGCGGAAGTGGGCGAGGCCGCCAATCTCACCCAGCGAATCACATACCAAGACTTCGACGTAATCCATTACAGTTTCACTGTCATCATGCCCCTGCGATATCTGGTATTGCTGGAAGAGCAGCTGCAGAGGCTGCCCTACCACACGGTCA
>DAOVQV010000083.1 GCA_030628445.1 Phycisphaerae bacterium
GGGTCGCCGGCGTCGTCGGTTGCAACAACGCCAAACATCGCCACGATTACGGTCACGTGGCGATGACGAAGGAATTGATCGCCAACGATGTGCTGGTGGCTGTTACGGGCTGCACAGCCGTCGCCGACGCAAAGGCGGGACTGCTTTGTCCCGAGGCTGCCCTCGAATACGCAGGCGAAGGGCTTCAGGAGATTTGCCGCGCCGTCGGAATCCCGCCGGTGCTGCATCTGGGTTCCTGCGTGGACAACTCCCGAATCCTCGTCGTCCTGTCAAACGTAGTCGCCGAGGGCGGCCTGGGCGAAAGCATAGCCGATCTGCCCGTCGCCGGGGCTGCCCCCGAATGGATGAGTGAAAAGGCGGTGTCGATTGGGTTCTACGTAGTGGCCTCCGGGGTCTATACGGTCCTTGGCGAACCCCTCCCGATCCAAGGCGCGCCGGAGTTGACCAAGTTCCTGTGCGGGGGGATCGAGGAGCTCTTCGGCGGAAAATTCGCCTTCGAGTCCGATCCGATCAAGGCGGCCCGGCTTATGATCGACCACATAGACGCCAAGCGGGCCGCTCTGCACCTGCCCGGACCGATGTACGAAGTCCCGTACGCCCCGAAGCAGGTCGAAGAAGTTGCGGCGGCAGCTACATAGAGGTCCCAAGGAGTACCCGGCATGGCCAAGATGATTATTGTCGACGAGCAGCGATGCCTGGGCTGCAAGAGTTGCGTGCTCGAATGCGCCATGGCGCACACCGAGGCGAAGACCTTGATCGAGGCGCTCAGTAGCGAGACGCCGCCCCAACCGCGTCTTCACGTCGAACCGCTGGAGGAGTTCGGTATCCCCCTGCAGTGCCGCCATTGCGAGGATGCGCCCTGCATGATGGTCTGTCCGACCGAGGCGATCCATCGCTTCTCGGATCTGGGGCCCGTGCTTCTGGACCAGGAGCGGTGCATCGGGTGCAAGTTCTGCCTGATGGTTTGCCCGTTCGGCGTAATCGACGTGTCGCGCGACGGTAAGGCGATGATCAAGTGCGACCAGTGCATCGAGCGGACGGAGGCCGGCGAAGACCCGGCCTGCGTTGTCGCCTGCCCGACCGGGGCGCTGAAGTTCGTCGACGTGACGGAGCATCTGCGCGGACGTCGTCGCCAAGCCGCTGCGCGGATCGCCGCCGGCGAGCGGCGCGCTGATCAAATCGTCGAGGAGGCCGACGATGGGAGTTGACCTCGAACCGGTCGGCCGGCTCTGCGAATCACACGTCTCGAATCGCACCTCCCTGGTGATGCTTCTTCAGGAAACGCAGGATAAGTACGGCTACTTGCCGCGCGAAGTGCTCAAGCAGATCACCCGCGAAATCGACGTCCCGCTGGCGAGGTTATACGGGCTGGCGACGTTCTATCGCTCGTTTACGTTAACGCCGCGCGGGAAGCACGAGCTTTGCGTCTGCACGGGCACGGCCTGCCACGTGCGCGGCGCGCCGACGGTCCTCCAGCATCTCCAGAGGCGGTTGGGGGTGTCCCCCGGCGAGACGACCGAAGATGGGCTGTTTACGCTGGTTACGGTTAATTGCCTCGGCGCCTGTGCGCTGGGGCCGCTGTTGGTGGTTGACGGTAAGTATCACGGGAAGATCACAGTGGGCGAGGCGGACGAACTGCTTTCGTCCCTCGCCGAAGCTGCACAACAGAATCCCCAATGATAGCGCCTGCTGCAAAAAACATCGCCTCTGCGGGTCAACTGGATCAGTTGCGACAGAGGCTGCGCGTCGATGCGGAGCGCTACAAGGTCAACATCGCCGTCTGCGGCGGGACGGGCTGTCAGGCATATGACTGCCAAGCCGTGATAGACGCATTTGACCAGGAGTTGGCCCGCAGAGATCTGAAGGATACCGTCCGCCTGCGATGCACGGGGTGTCACGGTTTTTGCGAGAGGGGGCCGCTGGCTGTGATCTCGCCGAGCGGTCTGTTCTACCAGCAGATCAAGACAGAGGATGTCCCGGAAATTGTGGACAAGACGATCATCGGCGGCGAGGTCATAGAGCGCCTGTTGTACCGCGAGCCAATCACCAAGGACCGCATCCGGGAGGAAAGCGAAGTTCCTTTCTATAAGCATCAGCAGCGGATCGTATTCGGCGCCAACGGAATCATCGAGCCGACCAACATCGACGATTACATCGCCGTCGGAGGTTACCAGGCGCTGGCGAAGGTTGTCGGGGCTCTATCTGCCCAAGAGGTGATCGACATCGTCCTTCGCAGCGGACTTCGCGGCCGGGGCGGGGGCGGGTTCGCGGCGGGGCGAAAGTGGGAAATCACTCGCGACCAGGGCGGCGACACGAAGTACGTAATCTGCAACGCCGACGAGGGCGACCCAGGCGCGTACATGGACCGCTCCATTTTGGAGGGGAATCCGCACAGCGTCCTGGAGGGGATGCTCATCGGAGCATACGCCATCGGCGCCGCTGAAGGATACATCTACGTTCGCGCCGAGTACCCGCTTGCGGTAAGGAACATCGGCGTCGCCGTCGCCCAGGCCGAAGAGGCCGCCCTGCTGGGCGAGAATATCCTCGGGACGGGATTCAATTTCAAGGTGCGTATCAGCCGCGGCGCCGGCGCGTTCGTCTGCGGCGAGGAGACGGCCCTTATCGCCAGTGTCGAGGGGCGGCTCGGTACGCCTTCAGCCAAACCTCCATTCCCGGCGCAGCGCGGCCTGTTCGGTATGCCCACCAACATCAACAATGTCGAGACGTGGGCCAACGTCCCGCAGATTATCTCTCGCGGGGCCGATTGGTTTGCCGGAACCGGTACGCCCAAATCCAAGGGCACGAAGGTCTTCTCGCTCGTCGGGAAGATCAACAACACGGGCCTTGTCGAAGTGCCCATGGGCATCACGTTGCGAGAGGTGGTCTTCGACATCGGCGGGGGGATTCCCAAGGGCCGCAAGTTCAAGGCTGTCCAGACCGGCGGACCTTCCGGCGGGCTCATCCCCGAGTCCATGCTGGATTTACCGATCGACTTCGACGAGCTGACGGGTGTCGGGGCGATGATGGGCTCGGGCGGGATGATCGTCATGGACGAGGACACCTGCATGGTGGACATCGCCAGGTACTTCATGAACTTCCTGCGGGAGGAATCCTGCGGTAAGTGCACTCCGTGCAGGGAAGGGATCAAGAACATGCTCCACATCCTCACACGGATCTGCCAGGGCGCTGGGAATGAAGACGACATCGGCCGCCTCGAGGCGCTGGCCGACGGTATAGGCGCCGCGGCGCTATGCGCGTTGGGCGGGACGGCGCCCAATCCGGTGCTCAGCTCGCTGAAGTACTTCCGCGACGAGTACCTTGCGCACGTAAAGGAAAAGCGCTGCCCGGCGGGTGTGTGCACGGCCCTTATTACGCTTAGCATCGACGCCGCCAAGTGCAAGGGGTGCGGGAGGTGCGTGAAGGTCTGCCCGACCGACGCCATCAGCGGCGGCGTCAAGAAGGCGCCCGCAAAGATCGACCAGGCAAAATGCATCAGCTGCCGGGCATGTTTCGAGACGTGTCCGTTTGATGCGGTGACGATTGTGTAGGGAAATGGCGCAGATAACCGCAGATTCGATAAACATCACGGTTGACGGCGAGCTCGCCGAGGCCCAGGTCGGCGAGACGGTGCTGACCGTCTGTAGGCGAATGGGCAAGGATATCCCCACGCTGTGCCACCACGAAGGCGTGGAACCATACGCCGCCTGCCGCGTCTGTCTCGTCGAGGTGACCGCCGGCGCTCGCCAGGAGCTGGTGCCATCGTGTCAGTATCCCGTCAGCGACGGTCTTGTCATCCAGACCGACTCGCAGGCGGTTCGCGACGCTCGGCGGGTCGTGTTGGAGTTGTTACTCGCCCGTTGTCCCAAAAGCGACGTGGTGGTGGATCTCGCCCGGCGCTACGGCGTTACCGAAACGCCGTATCCGACCGATGATCCGGACGAGACGTGCATTCTTTGCGGGCTGTGCGTACGGGTCTGCGAAGATGTCCTGGGCGTAGGCGCCATCGGGTTTGCTGACCGCGGTATCGACCGGGAGGTGGGCGTACCGTTCGATGAGGCCTCGGAAGTCTGCATCGGCTGCGGGGCTTGCGTGGCTGTCTGTCCGACGGGGCACGTCTGCAGCATCGACGACGGGCTCGTCCGGCGGATGGAAACATGGAAGACGGAACTGGAACTGGAGGAGTGTGAAGTGTGCGGCCGGCCGTTTGCGACCGTTAAACAGCTTGACCACATCCGGGGTCTGTTACCTGAACACGTGCCATTGAATAGAATCTGCCCGGTGTGCCGGCGGTCCCAAGCTGTCCAGCGACTTTCGGAAGCGTGCTCGATCGTCGTTGACAATCTTGGAGCCACGGCCGGCCAGGACGGAATAGAAAATCTTAAATCGCTAT
Organism: Phycisphaerae bacterium; assembly: GCA_030628445.1. Classification (GTDB taxonomy): domain Bacteria; phylum Planctomycetota; class Phycisphaerae; order SM23-33; family SM23-33; genus DAOVQV01. The sequence goes on from DAOVQV010000083.1 coordinate 4,391, forward strand.
AAACAGGAGATAACATATGTCGCGTCAGGTGATCGCAGCGGTCATTCGTGGTGCCCGCGGATTTGTCGAACAGGCCGAGCAGAAATTAACCGAGACAATCGAGGCCAAGGGCGAAGACCAGCAAATCGCCTTTCCGGAGACGGGGTTCTACCTACCGATGAGCTATGCCTTGATGGGCCTGGAGCTCAAGACGGTGGGCGGGTTGAAGGTGGTCCTCGACCACTGCCGCGACTTGCTCCCGCAAGACCCGACCGAAAACTTGTGGCTTCCTTACCTGGGCGACGGGCTGGACGCCGGTATTGCGACGCTCCTGGCGCTGGAGGCGACCTGCGCGCTGCGATACGTCAACGAAGAGCCGATTGAGGAAGGGTGCACGGGGTTTATCTCCGATACTATTCTGCGCGAGCTGGGGATCCAGTTGGTCGACGGGCGCATGCCGGGCTTTGCGGCGGTACTGGGGCCGGCCCCGAGTGAGGAAATCGCCGTCAACACGGTTCGCGAACTCCAGAAGCGGAGCATCCTGACGTTCTTGGTGTGCAACCGCGACGGGACCAGCATGAAAGACCAGCTAATCCATCAGGGCGTGGAGCTGGGATGGGATACCTACATCGTGCCCGTCGGACGAGATACCCAGTCAGCCATTTACGTGCTCAACTGGGCCATGCGCGGCGCGCTGACCTTCGGGGGGCACCCGAAGGGCGACTGGCGAAGCTGCCTGAAGTACTGCAAGGACCGCATCTTTGCTTTCGGTATTACGTTCGGTCCCATCGGCGATGACTGGTACGCCGTCGGCGCCGGGGCGATCGGCATGGGGTTCCCGGTGATCTCCGACCATGAATCCACACCCGAGGTCCGCCCGACCGGTGTGACGACGTATGAGGCCCTTGTTCGCCAAACTAACTACGATCAGATCGTCCCGACCTGCATCGAGGTCCGCGGCGTAAAGGTCAAGATCGAGCAGATCGACATTCCCGTCTCGTATTCGCCGGCCTTCGAGGGTGAACGCGTCCGCCGCGAGGATATGCACGTGCAGTTCGGCGGAAAGTATTCAAAAGGCGTAGAGCTGTTGGAGACCGCCGAGCTGGACGACATCAACGACGGCGAGACCACGGTCAATGGTAAGGACATAGACCAGGTTGAAGAGGGCGGGGCGATGAATCTTGCCATTCACGTCCGAGTCGCCGGGCGGAAGATGAAAGCCGATTTCGAGGGGATCCTGGAAAGGCAAGTCCACCGATACTGCAACGAAGCGATGGGCTTCATGCACACGGGCCAGCGAGACCAGATCTGGTGCCGCATCTCCAAGGCGACGCTGGCGGCTGGTTTTAGACTTAAGCACATCGGGGTTATCCTGCACGCCAAGCTGCACGAAGAGTACGGGGGGATTGTGGACAAGGTCACTGTCGCCATTAGCACCGAGGCCGATGCGGCCGTCTCGCTGCTGGACCGTGCCAAGGGCCTCTACAACGCACGCGACGAGCGAGTGGCCGGGATGACGGATGAGTCGGTCGACACTTTCTATTCCTGCACGCTGTGTCAGTCGTTCGCCCCCAACCACGTCTGCATTATCACGCCCGAACGGCTGGGATTGTGCGGGGCGTATAACTGGTTGGACGGGCAGGCCGCCTACGAGATAAGCCCCACCGGATGCAACCAGCCGGTGCAAAAGGGCAAGTGCATCGACGAGGCCGCCGGCGAATGGGAAGGCGTCAACAAGTTCGTACACGAGCACAGCAACGGTTCCGTCGAGCGGTTCAGCGCCTATAGCTTGATGCAGAACCCGATGACTTCGTGCGGGTGCTTTGAGTGCATCCTGGGTATCGTCCCGGAGGCCAATGGTGTTATGATGGTCAATCGTGAATACACCGGGGACACCCCGATCGGAATGCCGTTCTCCACGCTCGCCGGGAGTGTCGGGGGCGGGACCCAAACGCCGGGGTTCCTCGGCGTGGGCAGGTTGTATGCGGCGAGTAGAAAGTTCATCAGCGCCGAAGGAGGCCTGTCGCGCCTGGTGTGGATGCCGAAAGAACTGAAGGAATACATGCGAGAACGGTTGGAAAAACGCGCTGGTGAAGAAAACCTTGACGGTTTTGTGGACAAGATCGCAGATGAGACGGCCGCCACCACCTCCGAGGAGCTTCTGGAGCATTTGACGAAGGTGGACCATCCGGCGCTGAAAATGGATCCGATGTTCTAAACGGTACCGACCGCGGCCGGAGCAATACGATAGGAGATCGATTGATGGCGCTTACGGGCCTGGAAATCTACAAGCAGCTTCCGAAGGAGAATTGCAAGGA
>DAOVQV010000378.1 GCA_030628445.1 Phycisphaerae bacterium
AACATCGAAATGGACTCCGAGACGCTCTGTGGGACGATTCGCGGCCGGGAAGCCGAGGTGTATTTCGCCCTGTGCTCGACGGTCAAGTCGCGATGCTGGACCGAATCGCGCCGAGTTGACGCTCAGACCACGGACAACTTCGTGCACCTCACGGCCGGCGTGATGGATAGGGCCTTGTTCGCCAGTGTGTTCTCCAGGGTGCCGCTGAAAGACCCACCAACGATCGAGACGGATCCCGGCGGGGATGTCCGCATCAGGGTGGGGGGGCGAACCGTCCGATTCACCGCGGGCAGGGAATACTTGAAACTACAGAGGATCGCCCCGACATAGCCGATAAAGCTGAACACCCCCGCGTGATTGAGCGGAGGGGCCGAATTGTTTGTGGGTTCTTGCCTGTTGTCCGTTCTTTGCTATAGTGGATGCATCGGCACGGGCGGTCGGCAGCGCCGCTCGGCGGATTTGCGATAGACGGAGGCTGGATCTAAAGATGGCCCTGGTTGGCCCCAGTGCGTTGTCGTCTCATGTACTTGTGCTGAATAAGCACTATGCGGCTGTGCGCATCACGACCGCCCGGGTAGCCTTCACCATGCTGTTCAAGCAGATCGCCGAGATCGTCTCCGTTGAGGACAGGCAGTTCTACAGTTACGACTTCGATTCGTGGCGCGAGGTAAGCGAATTCCGCGCCAAATACGAACGGGACGAGCACGACTGGATTCGATGCGTCCGCTTCGAGCTGGCCGTTCCGCGGATTGTCCGGTTGCTGACCTACGATCGCTTCCCGCGTCGGGCCGTCAAATTCAACCGCCGAAATATATACGCCCGCGACGCAAGCCGCTGCCAATACTGCGGCCGGAAGTTCCCCACGTCCGAACTGTCGCTGGACCACGTCATTCCAAAAAGCCGGGGCGGGCACACGGACTGGTCGAACGTTGTCTGCTGCTGTGTAAGCTGCAACGTCCGCAAGGGCGGGCGCATCCCGAAAGAGGCCGGGCTGCGACTAGTCGCCGAGCCTGTCAAACCCAGGCGCTGCCCCGTCATCACGCTGCAACTGACCGCCCAGAAGTACGCCTCCTGGAAGCAGTTCCTCGACATAGCCTACTGGAACGTCGAGCTGCGAGACTGACGCACCGGTCCCGAACTCTAGAAGACCATTGCAATCCCCAGCGCGCCAGACGCCTGCTTCGTGGTATAATCACAACGGCGAAGTGGTCTTGCCCGTCGGGACCGACTGGGAAGGTACATCACAAACTGGAGGAAGCTTCGCGTGAGAAACGTAAAAGCGCTTTCGGTTTTGCTAGTGGGTGTGGTCGCGGGTGTGCTGGCGGCGCCGAATGCGCCTGTGGCTCAGGCCGGCGGCGGGGCGGCCAAGTGCATGCAGATCTACGTGCACTACCAGATGCCGGCCGCGCACCTTGTCCCCGGCGATGAGATTAAGCTGGCCCGCTACGACATGTTCAGCTTCAACCGGCACCGCTACTACGACCTGACGCCGGATACCTACTCACTTGTCAGGGCGATCAACCCCGACATCATCATTCTCAACTACGTCCACGGCCCGGGCATCTGGACCGGTTGGTACGACGGCGACTGGTCCATGGATTCCGAGGACGTGCTGTACATAAACAACATCGCCCGGTACAGCAACGCCCGCGGTC
>DAOVQV010000091.1 GCA_030628445.1 Phycisphaerae bacterium
ATGGCGACCTCGACGTGGTTGAGCAGGCCCTCGGTGATCTCGACGCCCGAGAGGCAGTCCTTGGCTACTTTTGAAACGGCCTGGTTCATCGCCTCGTTGTTGTTGGTGGTCGCAACGATCAGGTTGGCCATGGTGACCTGGTCGTTCTCATTGACCTTGTAATGGTGAATAAGCGTCCCACGCGGCGCTTCCAGAATGCCGACGGCCTCGTCTCGCCGCTCGCCGACCGTCAGCAGGTCCTCGCCCTGGAGGTCGTCGTCGTGCAGCAGGTCGTTGATCTTCTCGACCGAATGAAGGACCTCGATCATGCGGGCCCAGTGGTACGCCATCGTGATGTTGTTGGGCTTGTTGTCGGTTACGGCCATGAAATCCTTGCGGGCGGCCTCGGCCTCGGGGGTGTCGATCCAGTCGCAGACATTGATCCTCGCCAGCGGGCCCACGCGATACCAGCCGACATCGGGGCCGAGCGACTTGATGAACGGGGACTTCATGTACGACCAGGAGCGGACATCCTCGGCGAGGTAGTCCAGGTAGTCCTCACCGTCGACCTGGTCGAAGATTTTATTGCCATCGGCGTCGATCGCTCGGAACCTGCCGTCATAGAGGTCCATGGCGCCGTCGCTGCGGACAATGGATAAGTGATTAGACCTGAACGAGCCGAAATCAGCCACTTCATCCAGATGTTCGAGAATGTAGTCCCTGGCGATCTTCAGCGCGCCGCGGGACCATTCCATCATCTGGTCGATGTCGGCGAGCAACTCGTCGCGCTCGGTGATGGACAGATTTTTGTTGATTCCGCCGGGGATCGCGCCCGTGCCGTGAATCTTCTTGCCGGCGGTGCGCTTGATAACTTCCTGCCCGAACTTGCGCATCATAACGCCCTGAACGGCGAGTTCCGGGAACCTGGCCGCCACGCCGATGATGTTGCGGGTGGCGACATCCGACCCGAAGCCGAACAGCAGGTCGGGCGAACACAGGTGGAAGAAGTGCAGGGCGTGCGATTGAAGCGTCTGGCCGTAGTGCATGAGCCTGCGCATTTTTTCGGCAGTGGGGGTGAGGTTTTCGGCGCCGACGATCCTGTCCATGGCCTTGGCGGCCGCCAGGTGATGGCTCACCGGACAGATGCCGCACAGTCGCTGCACCAGAACGGGTACTTCCCAGAAGGGCCTGCCCTGGATGAACCGCGCGAACCCGCGAAACTCGACAATGTGCAGTCGGGCCTGGGTAACCTGCCCGTCTTTGTCGAGCAGGATAGTGACCTTGCCGTGTCCCTCAACACGAGTAACCGGTTCAATAACGATTTTCCTACTCTCTGCAACCACAGTTGTTCTCCAGCGAACTAGTCATACTTCAGCAACTCGTACGGCAATGTCACGGGCTTGTCCGTCAGCAGGGCGACAAGGGCTTCCCATATAGCATCGGCCGGGGGAGGGCAGCCGGGCAGATGGTAGTCAATCTTGACGACCTCGTGCACCGGGAAGACCTTGTTCAGCAGCAGTGGGATATCCGGGTCGTTGGGCGTCAGGCCGCCTGGATTGTGAACGCTTGGCCCGTTGATATAGGCCTCGTCGAGGCATTCCTTGAGAGGGATATTGTTGCGCATGGCGGGTATGCCGCCCATGGTCGCGCAATCGCCGATAGAGATGAGAATCTTACAGTGCTTGCGGAACTCCTGAAGCACGTGAACGTTTTCCTCGTTGGAACATCCGCCCTCGATGAGCCCGATATCGACGGGGCCCGAGAACGACTTTATGTCGTCGATTGGAGATTTGTCAAAGTCGATCAGCTCCACGAGTTTCAGGAGGCGATCGTCTATGTCCAACAGAGACATGTGGCATCCGAAACAACCTGCCAGCGATGTCGTAGCTACTTTTGGTTTGGCCATGATTGCTTTCGTCGCTTACCTGGGAATCCACGTGCACTACTTCGTCTCGATGTCCGAGCCGATGGGTTTGCTGTCGTATTTGCGCTGCCCGATTGGCACGCGGTAGCCTGTGCGCTTCTTGATGATCGCGCCGACCGGGCAGGCGTCAATGGCCTCATCGATGACTGCGACGTCCGTGTCGGACAGGCCCGCTTCGGCGTTGACGGCGACCTTCTTGTTCGGCCCGCGGCCGACGAACTGGAAAACGTTTTTGCCGTCCAGCTCCTTCGACGCCCGCACACATCGGCCACACAGTATGCAGCGGTTCCGGTCGATGAAGATATCCGGATGCGAGGCGTCCAGCTCGCGCTGGGGGAACAGGTAGGGGTACTTCGGTGCGACTATGCCGAAACGGTACGCCAGGGCCTGCAACTCGCAGTTGCCGCTCTTCTCGCAGAACATGCAGTAGTGGTTGCCCTCCACGAAGAGCATCTCGATGATGTCCCGGCGAATCTGCTGTACCTTGGGGATTTCGCTCTCGACGACCATGCCCTCGGAGACGGGCTGGGTGCAGGCGGCTTGCGGCCGGCCGTCGGCCAGCACGGTGCACACGCGGCAGGCGCCGAACGGGCTCAGGTCGGTCTTGGCGCACAGCCTGGGGATGTAGACGCCCGCGGCGTCGGCCGCCTGGAGGATGGTCTGGCCTGCTTGTGCGGTGACTTCAACGCCGTCAATCGTGAATGTGATGGATTTACTCATTGTTGTCGCTCTCGTGCGGCTCCGCAGGCCTAATCGTGCTGTGCGATGGCCTTGGCTTCGCTCAAGGCCGATTCGAGATCGAACGTCGCCAGAAGTTCGCCCGTAGCTGGCTTGACCAGAGCTTCATAGAGCTGGCGGAAGTTGGCCAGAGTTGTCAGTATCGGGTTGGGTGAGGTCTGCCCCAAACCGCAGCGGCTGGCAGTCTTGACCGTTTCCCCGAGGGCCTGGAGATAGTCCAGGTCTTCCGGGCAGCCCTGGCCGGAGCGGATCTTGTCCAGACGCTCCTTCAGCAGCACGTTGCCCACCCGGCATGGGGTGCAGTACCCGCAGCTCTCGTCGATGAAGAAGTCCATGAACTCCGCGACGATTCCCAGCAAATCGCGCTTGGAGTTGAAGACCATGATCGACCCGCCCGTGGCGAGGTCGTCGAAGGAGATTGCCCGGTCGAAATCGCCTGGGGCCACCATCTCCCCGCTAGGTCCGCTGACCTGAACGGCGGCGGGGTCGGCGGCCTCGGCCATCTCCAGCACTTCGCTTAGCTTCGTACCGAAGTTAACTTCATAAACGCCGGGCCTGTCGCAGTCGCCGCAGACGCTCAGCAGCTTCGTGCCGGCGCTGCCCTTGGTGCCGAACTGCGAGAACCACGCGGCGCCCTTTTCCATAATCCGGGCGGCGCAGCACAGCGTTTCGACGTTGTTGACCACCGTGGGCTCGCCCAGGAAGCCCTTCTGGGCGGGGAACGGCGGGCGGTTCTTCGGATCGCCGCGAAGCCCCTCGCACGAGCTGATCAGGGCGGTCTCTTCCCCGCAGATGTACGCGCCGGCGCCCATCTGAATACGGATGTCGAAGTCAAAGCCTTTCTTCCCGCGGACGTTCTCGCCCAGCAGGCCGGCCTCCCGCCGCTCGCCAAGGATGCGCTCCAGGTGTCGGCGAAGGTAGGTGTATTCGCCGCGGAGGTACAGGACGCCCGCGTCGCTGCCGACGGCGTAGCCGGCTATCGTCATGCCCTCGAACAGCAGGTCCGCCCGCTCGGTGAGGATGACGCGGTCCTTGAACGTGCCCGGCTCGCCCTCGTCGGCGTTGCAGATGACGAACTTCCTCTCACCGTCGGCGGTGTGAGTGAACTCCCACTTCAGGCCCGTGGGGAAGCCCGCCCCGCCTCGGCCTCGCAGGCGGGCGATCTTCATACAGCGAATCACCTCCACGGGCGTCATTCCCAGGGCGTTGGCCAGCCCGGCTCCGGGCTGAAAGTCCGCGAAAATGACCGCACCGGGCCTGCGGATGTGGTTGACCACCATCGAGTGGACCAGCTTGTGGGCGTTGTTGCCGTCGCCGAGCTCGTGCGGCAGCTTGTAGTATTCTCTGCCGCTCTTGAGACTGGCGACGATGTCACGGGCGTGGTCGGTCGAGAGGCGGGTCATTACTTCGTCGTTGACCAGCGCTGCCGGCGCCTGGTCGCACATGCCGATGCAGGGCGTCCACTCCAACGTTATCTTGCCGTCGGCGGTCGTTTCGCCAAAGCCGATGCCGAGCTCCTCGCTGAAGGCCGCCGCCACGCGATCGACGCGGTACATCTTGTCGATGACGTCGTTGCACAGGCGAATAACGACTTCGCCGGTGGGCTTGCCTGAGAGGAATGAATAGAAGGACGCCGTGCTTTCGACTTCCACACGGGGGGCGGAAACCGACTCGGCGATGATGTCTATCGTCTCGCCGTAGATGCCGCCCAGCCTCTCCTGGACGGCCCGAAGGATGTCCATCATGTTGCCGCGGTCGTTGCCGTACTGGGAGCAAATCTCTGTGACTGCCGCTTTCGTGGCTTTATTCATGCAACCGGCACCTCAAGCTTCGGGGTCAACGGGAATTCCGCTTGGCTCACGAGCCGCCGTCGTCGTCGGCCGATACTTCCACTCATCCGCCTGCTCCAGTCGATGAGGCCGCACACCCGGCAAAGCCGAGGGCCATTTCGTTGGTAACTCGACCGCCAATCTGCCTTGCAGGAGCGAACAGAGCGGGAGTGAATCACTTCTAGGTCACATACGCAGCCAACACTGCTTCGGCGCACGAAGCCTGATCTACAATCCAGACCGGAGGACCACCTCGAGCCTGGATGGGGATTGTAGGACGGGCCTGTTCCCGCGCCTAGCGCAATTTCGCCGAGACGGCCACATTTTCGCCAAGGCCGCCCGGGCGGCTCCGCAGCGACCTGTGCCGAGTCCGGCGCGGCCGTCCGCTCCTGATCTCCGGCGGGACCGATGGCCGGATCGGCGGGGACAGCGCCGGCGATGATATCCGCTCGAACGGCGAACGAACTGTATCGTGTCGTCGCCCCGGGGCTTGTGTCGCGGCCGCCGTGTCACCCCCTTGCCCCCGCTGCCTGTTTCCCGTTGCCATTATCGCCCTTGTGTGGTACAATTATGTGTGTCTGGTGGACATGGCGTTGCAGCGCTAGTACAAGTGACCGAGAAGGAAAACGGAGAGGCCGGGCAGATGCGACCGCGAGCGATACTGATGGTCCTGGCGGTGTTGGCCTGGGGGCCGGCTGCCTCCGGTGAGACCGTTTGGCTCGATTTCTCCGGCGCTACCTGGCCGACCTTCACCGGCAAGGTGGCGGGTGATTTCGAGGACGCCATTCTCGGCGTCGTCCAGTCCGATTATGCGGACTACCCGTACCTGAGCTTCACGAAGAGCGGCCCCGGAGGGGCCGACTACACACAAATCGAGTTCGCCGAGTCGGCGGGGGCGGGAGTCCTGGGCGACGCGCACCTCGTCGACTGGGACAACAAGCTGCAATACCAGAACAACGTCAACTATACCAACAACGACCGGGGGGCGGCACTTGACGTATACGTGTCCGGCTTTACCGAGTACGGCTGGCCCTTCACCGATAGTTTCTCGCGGTTCACGACGGCCGTTGGCGGGACCACCTCCCATGAGCTCGGCCATGCCCTGGGCCTGCGGCACTTCGACACGTTCGGCCCGTCGCCCGTGCCGGGCAGCCCCGGGCCCATGGCCAACCATCACATAATGGCCACCGGGCCGACCGGCCTGGGGCTCACGGATCGGACGGACTACGACCGGGTGTTCTCCGAGCACAGCGCCGACAAGCTGGCGTACCTGGACCCAGCCAACAAGGCCACTCGCAAACGGGCGGAGATGCTCTTCCCCCCGTATGCCCACAACACCATGGCGACCGCCGAAGACCTGACGATCGGGCCGGGGGACGTCGTTCCGCAGACCGGCCGGATGGTAATGGTGAAGGACGCCACCATCTTCGGCGCCGGCGAGTCGGACTTCTACTACTTCGACGCCAACGCCGGCGACCAGATATACGCCAACATCTTCAGCGCCAGATTGACGATGGATGACGGCATCAGGCCGGGTGCGTCAATCGATTCCGTGCTGCGGCTGTATGATCCCTCCGGTGCGGTGGTGTACTTCAACGACGACACCGGCTACAACCCTACCGACGAGGGCGACCCGGGGATCGGCGACTCCCTCGACCTCGCAGGTGGGCTGACGAAGGATGAGTTGCTCGGTACCAACGAAGCGACCTGGTTCTCCGCCGACGGCTCGGCCGGCGATTCGCCGTTCACCACCTACACGACGGACTCGATCCTGCTGGACAGTCCGTCGGGCGACTTCTTCACGCTCGGCGTCGCCGGGCGATGGTACATCGAGGTGACGGCGGCCGACGTGTCGGACATCGGCAACTACGAGCTGTTCGTGGTGATGACGCCCGAGCCGATGACCGTCAGCTTGATGTTGGCGGGTGGCCTGGGCCTCCTTCGCCGCCCCCAACGCTTCCGCCGTCGCTGATCCTCCTTCGCTGAAGCTTCCGACGAGGACAGCTATGCGGGGCAGGACGGTGCCTGGCAGCCCGTGGTAAAAGTGGCATGGGCGTCTCGCCCAT
>DAOVQV010000193.1 GCA_030628445.1 Phycisphaerae bacterium
AATTGACCCTTCTCGGCGCCGCATTCCGGGCAGACCCACTCGTCGGGGATATCTTCAAAAGCTGTGCCCGGCTCTGGGCCGTTTTCGGGGTCGCCGGGTCCGGGGTCGTACACGTAACCGCATACGTCGCAGGCGAACTTCTGCATGACCTATACCCCTTTGGTGTGTTCTAGAGAATACGGGAGATGTCTTGCCACGTAATGGCCAGGAACACCCCCAGCAGCAATACCAGGCCCGCAACCTGGATGATATTCATCACTTTTGCCGGGATAGGCCTACCGCGGATCTTCTCGATAAGCAGGAAAAGCGCATGTCCCCCGTCCAGCACGGGCAGGGGCAGGAAATTGAACACAGCTATCGCCGCGGAGATAAACGCAAGCAGATAGACGAAGTCTGTCGGGCTTTCCTGGGCGGCCCGGATCGCTAACCGGCCGATCCCGAGCGGGCCGATCAGCGCCTTACGCGAGACGTTACCCAAGATCATGCTCCGCAGGTTCACGTAAGTGGACAGGATCATGCGCAAGGTTTCGCGACACCCCCAACCCAGAGCTACCAGGGGATTGGTTTTCTGGATCTTGACCAGCAGCGGCTCAAACGGCCTGTCCAATGGGAGCTGGTATGTGTACTTGCCGGGATCGAATACGTCCTTATCCAGCGGGCCGATGGTGAAAGCCCTCGTTCGGATACCGCTGCGGCAGGTAAGCGTAACCTCTTTACCGAGATTCGCCGTCAGGGCCTGATAGACGTCCACCCAGGAGCTCACCTTGCGGTCGTTGATTTTCTCTACGACCATTCCCGGCTCGATGCCGGCTTCGGCGGCGCTGCTGCCCGGTAAGACACCTGCGACGACAGTTGAAGCGATATCTACAGTCGGGCCGATTCCAGTCAGCGCGCCATTCTTTCGCAGTTTTGGTGTGATCCTTGCAGTTATCTGCTGATCGTCGCGAAGGACGGTAATATGTGTCCCGGTCCCTACGGCCTGTTGGTTCATGTCCAACATCTGGCGCCAGGTCGGTGCGCCGCGATCACCGTATCCGACGATTACGTCGCCTGGTTGCAGGGCGGCGCGCTTGGCGGGTGACTCGCCTAACAGCCCAAGTTTCTCTTGGACCGCCAGGACTCTGAGGCGTGGGATCATCCCAAGGATCTCGAGTTGCGGATCCTTCCAGATAGCAATGTCTTCGAGCTGGAATGTCTTTTCTGCCCCGTCTTCCAGACGGATTGTCACATCTTCTTCGGTTTCTTTGATGATCCGGCCGTAGTGGCGCTGTCCGGACCCATCCCAGATCATGTCCCCTGTATGTCCGCCGAGAAGGAGAGGTTGGACTTTAATGTCGACCTGATCGCCCCCGCGCCGGACTGTCACGGTGACAGGATCGCCGGTCAGCGTCTTTTCGTATTGGACGATTTCCCAGGCGCCGTTGACATCCTCGCCGTCGAGCCCCACCACTCTGTCGCCGGGGTCGAAGGGCGTATCGACGATCACATCGCGGGTCTTACCAAAGACCACATCAACGGGCCTTGCGATTCCGAAGGCGAACATGCTGGCGTCGGGAAGCCTTCTGACGCCAATCTCGGCGACCCCGAGGTACTTCTTGCCGTCCCCGCCCATCTGCCGCTCGATAGTGAAGACGTACTTGTCGTTCTCGTCGGCCAGGATCGCCGTCATGGCGATGTCCAGGAAGGTGGTGACTCGATATCCACTGAGGCTTAGGACAACGCTGTCACCCTTGATCTTCAGGATCTTATCGCCCCCGCGAAGGCCCGTAGTCTGGGCGGGCTGACCTGGCGGAGGGTCTTTCCAGGTGATCTTGGCGGTCCCGGCCGGGTACTGTTCATCCACGCCGCCAACGATCGGCGCTGGGAAATCCTTTCCGACCAACCCGATGATCACAAACAATACCGCCGCGAAGATTATGTTCATCACCACGCCGGCTGAGATCACAGCGAACCGCGCACCTATGGACTTATTGCAGAATGCCCGCGGATCGGTCTGGCCTTCTCGCTGCGGGCCGAAGTCTTCCTGACCCGCCATCGCCACATATCCGCCCAACGGAAGCGCACAGACGCGGTATTCCGTCTCTCCCCTGCGGATACCGAACAAGCGCGGGCCGAAACCGATGGCAAAGCGGTCGACCCGGATCCCGACCCACTTAGCGACGAGAAAGTGCCCCAACTCGTGAAAGAAGACCACCAATCCCAGGCCGATCACGAACTGCAAGATCGGCCAGGCCCAGTTGCCCCAGATTCCTGCGATGAGTGTTCCTTCGGTTGACATTTACTTCTCTTTAGCTTTGTTTTGTTCGGCCGGTGGGTTGGGCTGCGGAGCTCTGCGCGTTTTGTGCGGGGTCAATCGACCGGGCGACTTGTCCCCTCGCCCATTGGTTGGCCTCGATTAGGGATTCGACAGTTACCACGTCAGTTTTCGGCGTGCGGATGAGGATATCTTCAACGATTGGGACGATCCGCCCGAACCCGATCCGCCCCGCGCAGAACGCCTCGACGGCGGCCTCGTTGGCGCTATTCAGGACCGCACCGGCGAGCCCACCTTGCCTGATGGCCTCATAGCCCAGGTCCACCGCCCGGGCGAACCGGTCCGGCAGCTTGCGGAAGTTCAGCCCGCCCAACTGGCTCAGGTCCAGAGGCTCAACGCCGCGGGCGGGCCTCACCGGGAAGCAGAGGGCATAGGCGATGGGCAGGGCCATGTCCGGTAGGGCAAGCTGGGCGATGACCGATCCGTCGCAAAACTCAACGCAGGCATGAACGATGGACTCCGGGTGCAGGACGACCTCGATCTGATCGGGCCCCAGGTCGAACAGCCAGTGGGCCTCCACCACCTCCAGGGCCTTGTTAATCAGCGTCGCCGAGTCGATGGTGATTTTCCGGCCCATCTTCCAGGTGGGGTGGTTCAGTGCCTCTTCGAGGGTGGCGTCGGCTACCTGGGCGTCGTTGTGGTCGCGTAATGCCCCGCCCGAGGCCGTGATCGTCACCCGGCGAACCTCCTCGCGCCGCCCGGCCAAAAGGCACTGAAGGATCGCAGAATGCTCGCTGTCGACGGGCAGGACGGGCACGTGGGCGTCCCTGGCGGCGGGGATGATTATCTGACCGGCCATCACCAGCGTTTCCTTGTTGGCGATCGCCAGTGTCGCGCCGCAGTCGATTCCCGCCAGCGTGGGCTTGAGCCCGGCCGATCCGACCACCCCGCTCAGCAGGACATCCGGTCTGGACGCGCTGACCAGTTCGGTCATCGCCTCGGGGCCTACCAGCAGCTCCGCGCCGTCAGGTAGCCGGTTCCGCAATTGCTCGGCCGCGATGTGGTCGGCGATGGCGACGACCTGGGGTCGGAACTGCTGGGCCTGTTCGGCCAGCAGGGTCCAATTAGAACCCGCCGCCAGGGCGCAGGCAGACAGGTCCGCTATTGACGAGATTACCTCAAGCGCCTGGCGGCCTATGCTGCCGGTCGAGCCCAGGATGGCGATACGTTTGGGATCCATACGTTGTCTCGATGCCCCTCGGGGCGTCTGAAACCGTCTCATCTTAACCGGTTGGTGTTCGGGAACAAGACAAAAGGTCCTTAGGCTTGTTACGTCCGTCTGATTGTGCCGATCCGGGGCGCGCGGCGTTGTTTCGGCGGCGCCGCGAGACTATAATCCCATGCATGGCCGGACCATCTGAAAAGTTCGAGTATGACGAGTTGGTTTTCGACGGGATCGTCGCCAAGGTTCACAGGGTCGGACTGCGCACTGCCGACGGCGACGTGGTCCAAAGGGATTTCATCCATTACGCCGGGGCGGCCGTGGTGTTACCGGTCCTGGCGGATGGTTCGATTGTCCTGATTAGAAACTACCGTTTCGCCGTCGATGAGCATCTTTACGAGCTGCCGGCAGGGATATTGGAGTCCCGGGAAGACCCC
>DAOVQV010000347.1 GCA_030628445.1 Phycisphaerae bacterium
GAAGTATATGTCCTTGTGATCCATCTGGGCGACCCAGCAGCCTAAGTTCCCGTCCAAGGCGATACGCTGCGTGGCGATACCGGGGAGGTTCTCGGCGTACCAGCGGTTCAGGAACCCAAGGATGCGTTTGTGCTCCTGTGCTAGGTTGGTCAGGTCGATCGAATAAGACGGGATCCCGACGGCGAGCATCTTGATGATGATGCAGGCGGCCGCTTCGGGCGTATCGTTGTTGGTGATGGTCTGATAATCGTTCATGCTGTACGGCGTATATGCGTTGATGTAGGCCGTCCGCAGGAAGTTTCCCTCGCTGTTGTACGGGGTGTCGCCGGCCCGGACCACCGTCCCGTATTCGTACAGGTGGGGCGTGGCGTAGTTCTGCTTCAGCTCGACGATGTAATCGTCCTTGATGCTGCGCGTCTTGGCGTCGATCAGCTCCAGCGTGCGGGCGAGGCCCTCGATCATCGATTCGGTATCGTGGGTGTGTTCGCCGCTGGTGCACGGGGCGTCGGGTACGCAGTTGAACAGGTCGTATTTCGCCCCGTCGACGTCGTATCGCCGGACAAGCTCAGCGCAGATGTCGGCCATGATTTCCCGCCCCTGCGGGCACATGAAGCAAAGGGAATGGAACTTGTTCTGCGTCATCAGGTACTCGCCCGGCGCCGCCTGGATCAGATACTTTCGCCGCTGGGCGAAACATTCGGCGTCCGGCGCGACGGCGTGAGGGGCGCACCAGATGATGGCGTTTGCCCCGAGCTTGTGCATCTTTGACACCAGGGCCGCAAGGTCCGGGATCTTGGTCTTATCCTCGCTCCAGTCGCCGATGTTGAGCTTCACGTCCAGGTCGCTGTCCAGTCCAGGCCCGAACCAACCATCGTCGATGATGTAATTCCTGATCCCGAGCTTCACGCCGGCCTCGACGTTGTCCGCGATCACTTGCTCGGTCACGTCGCCGCTGAACCAGTCGGTCCAGGAGCACCAGAAGGGCAGCAGGCTTTGGGGCGTCGTTCGCGGGGTCTTTCCCATCAGCCGGGCCATGTGCCCCGAAAACTCACGGAGCGTGTCGATCCAGTTTTCCTGCGCCTGCTCGCCCCGCTGCCTAAAGAAGATGTATTCCGTGATAGCCCCGTCGCCCCGTGCGGCGCCGACGGATTGGGGAATGGGGAAATCCTCCGTGCCGCGCTCGATAGCGAGCGTGAAGCGCTTCATCCAGGCGACCAGCGCCCTCTCGGCGGCCGGCTCGCGGACCACGAAATCCGTCTCGATGTTGGCCCCGATGACCCCGAAGACGTAATCGGTGTGCAAATCGGCGCCCGTCAGGATGAAGATGGGCATGCGGACGTTGTTCAACCGCGAGCCGAAGCGCCTCGCCCAGAAATCGACCAGTTGCGTCTGGGCCGAGTACCCGCGCCCCGTGTCCGGGACGATTACCTGGTGAAAGTTTTTCAGATGCGTAGATACCGTGTAGCAGATGCGGGCGAAGCTGTCACCGCTCGGCGGCGTGACGGTAAGCTTGTACGGCAGCTCGTCGCCCAGCTCTATGCGTATCCCGTCTTGTTCTTGTCTCTGCGGGCTGGCAAAATCGGCGAAGCTGAACTCGGCACAGACGCCTTTTGTCGTGACGGCGTTTACGACGAATGAGATCATGAAGCTGGCTCCTACTTACAACACTGGGTGCGAACGCCTCAGTATGGCCGCTTGGGCGAACCCAGGCAAGTGCGGGGGCGGGCTCAAAATACTGGTCAAGCGTTGACCCGGCGAGGATAATCACCTCAGATAATTCAAGTGCCCGGGAGACCGACGAATGATAATCAAGAATGCAGACAGTGTCGCCCAAAGCACTGTCGATATGCAGGGCGCCGTAGGCGCCGAGATTCGCCTGCTGATACACCAGGCTGAGGGCGCGCCTAATTTCTACATGCGGCAGTTCAACGTGGCGCCCGGCGGGTGCACCCCAAGGCACAGTCACGACTGGGAGCATGAGGTGTACATACTGTCGGGGTCTGGTCTGGTTTTCACGCAGGGCGCAGAGCGGGATATCCACGCCGGCGACTGCGTC
>DAOVQV010000018.1 GCA_030628445.1 Phycisphaerae bacterium
ACCAGCGCCACCGTCCCGTCCGCGTCCGAGACGCCGGTCGCCGTCAGAGTGAGGATGTCTCCTCTGGTCACATCGGGGGCATCCAAGCCGGTGATGACAGGCGGCTCGGTCTCCACGAACCCGGTTGTGCGGGCGTTGGCAACAAGCGTCAGATCGCTCAAACCGTTGTCGTTGTCACGTGCTTGCGCGAAGTACCAGTACTGCAGTCCCGGCGTCGGGCCGGCGCCCCAGCCCGCCGTGGAAACAACGAGCTCCCACTCGTCGCCGCCAATGTCAGCCCCGTCTCCCAGCAGCATGTCGCCGGCGTCGTACGTGTCATTGATACTGCGGAAGAATCGCACCCCCATCACGCCGACCAGATCGGGGTCAACCGCGTTCCACGCAGTCAGGGTGAGATCGTTACCCTTCAACACCGTGGGGGTGGGGGCGGCCGTCACGCTGAGGATGGTGGGCCGTTGGTGCACTCTACCCGTTGTGGATACGACGTTGCTCCAGGCGTCGGTGTCGTCGTCTTGCGCGCGGGCGAAGTACATGTGCAGACCAGGGGTGTAGCTGGACGTATCGGCGTCCGGATCGAGGCGCCACAGAGTGGGGTCTAGAGCATCCGGCACATAGGTGGTGCCGAGCAACACGTCCGTTCCCACCTCGAGTGTCCAGTTGCCGTCATCGTGGTAGAACTCGACCCGGCGGATGTTGCCTTCCGGATCGACGACGCCCGCGGCCTCCAGACTCAACGGCTCGCCTTGGGCCACCGGATCGGGGTCGTCTCTCAGGACACCGACGACGGGCGCGCCGTCAACGATGCCCGTGGTGGAAGCGGCCGGCACGCTCCATGCATCGCTGTTGTCCTGTGCCCGGGCGAAGTACGTCTGCAGGCCCAGTTCCCAGCCGCTGGTCGAAATGTTCGTAAGCTCCCAATCAGAGCCTGACTGGATGCCGATGCCCAACAGGGCGTCGTCGTCGGGTTCCAGTTGCGTGCTGAAGTTGCTGTCGCGGTAGAACTCCACTTGCACCACCCAGCCGTCCACATCCTCCACGACTGTGGCCTCCAGCGTGAGATACTCGCCCCGGGTGACGGGGTCGGGATCGTCGTCCAGTGCCGTGATGGTGGGTCGCTGGTTGACGTAACCCGTAGTGGAGGCCGCGTCCTCGTCCAGCGTCCAGACGCCCAGGTCGTCGCGCGCACGCGCGAAGTAGGTGTGCTGGCCGCCCTGCCAGGTGACGGCGCCCATCCAGAACCAGCCGTCGCCCACGGTCGGGTCCACGCCCAGCCAGACGTCCACTGTGTGGTCCAGAATCCCGTTGCCGTCCATGTCGCGGTAGAACTCGACGGCGTCCACATAGTCACCGTCCACGTCGTGGACGCCCGTGGCCTCCAGACGCAGAACCTGTCCTTGCGTTACGGGATGGGGTGTGTCGGTCAGTCCTGACACGACGGGCCGCCGATTGACGGGCGGCGAGGCCGTCGCGTAGCTCCAGCCGTCCATGCCGTCCTTGGCCCGAGCGAAGAATATGGTCGTGTCGGTCACGGCAGCGAACGTGATGGACCACGAGTCGCTCAGCGAGTCGTAGACGACGCCGTCACCGATCAGTAGTTCGTCCGCCCCTTCGTTGTAGACGCCGTTCTTGTTGGTGTCGCGGTAGAACTCCACCTCCACCACGGCGCCGCCCACATCCGCCACGCCTGTGGCCGTCAGCGTCAGGTCGTCGCCGTAGGGAACCGGGTTGGGGCTCGCAGTGACGGCCGTTACTACCGGTCGGCCGTTCACATAGCCCACAGCGGAGACGGATTCGCTCCACACGCCCAGGTCGTCCTGCGCTCTGGCGAAGTACATGTGGGTGCCCGGCGTCCAGCGTGGGGCCCAAATGGGGTCCTGATCGTCCACGAAGACTTGCAGCGAGAAGTCGGCCCCCACCGCTGTGTCGTTGAATCCCAGGAGGTAGTCGTTGTTTTCGTCGAAGCTGCTAGTCCCATCGTCGAGGTAGAACTCGACACGCTCGGCGACGCCGTTGCTGTCGAAAACGTTCTTCGCCACCAGGGTCAGGTAGTATCCCTCGGTGACCGGGTCCGGCTGGTCCTCCAGGCCGCCTACGATAATGGGACCCGGATTGGTCACGCGCCCGCTTTCGCTGACTGCGTAGCTCCAGCCGCCTTCGTCGATGACAGTATTGACATCATCCCGGTCATCCTGCGCACGGGCGAAGTAGATGTGATCGCCCACGGCCCAGTCAACTGTCCCTTGCCACTGGTAGCTGCGACCGCCGTTGAACTCGCCAAGGTAAGTGACGCCGTCCGGATCGAGCTGCTGGTCGAGTCCGAGGTCCAGCGCGCCGTTCTGGTTGGCGTCCCGGTAGAACTCGACCGATACGATAGCGTCGCCGTCGGCGTCCCGAAGGCCCGTTGCCGTCAGAGTAAGTGTCTCGCCCTGATCCACGGGATCAACGTCATCCATCAGGCTCGGGATGCCCGTCAAGAGGCTCAGATTTCCTGAGCCGTTGTTCGCGACGATCAAGTCCTGAGTGCCGTCCAGGTTGAAGTCCGCGACCGCGATGCCCACCGGGGTGGTGCCAACGTCATAGTCTACGTGGGCGCCGAAATTGCCTTGCCCGTTGCTCCGCAGGACCGACACCTTGTTCGATACGTCCCTGGTCACGACCAGGTCGGTCCGGTTGTCGGCGTCGAGCAAGCCGGCCGTGACAAACGAGGGGGCGCCCGCGGTCACCGAGAAGGGGCTGTTCGCCGAGTCGGTGAACGTGCCCTCCCCGTCGCCCAGGAGGAGTGACACGTCGTGGCTGCCCGAGTTGGCCACGGCCAGGTCGAGGTCGCCGTCCTCGTTGAAATCGCCCATCAGCAGCGACTCGGGCGTCGTGCCGGCGGTCACTGTGCTTGAGGCGGAGAACGCTCCCAGACCGTCGCCGAACAGGATGGCCACTCGAGCCGCGCCGCTCTCGGCAACCGCCAGGTCCAGCTTGCTGTCGCCATTGAAGTCGCCCGTGACCACGCCGACAGGGCCCAAGAGGGTCAGCGACTGCGCCGTTGGCGCGCCGAATGCCCCGGTGCCGTCGCCCAGCAATATGCTCACGTCATTGGCGCTCTGGTTGGTGACGGCCAGGTCAACGTTGCCGTCCTTGTCGTAGTCGCCCAGGGCCAGCCCCACAGGGTTCGTCCCGGCGGGATAGGCGGTCGCGGCCTGGAACGTACCGTCGACCTCGCCCATAAGGACCGACACGTTGTTGCTGCCGGAGTTGGTCACCACCAGGTCGAGGAAGGCGTCGGTGCCGGGGTTCAGGTTGTAGACAAGGACGGTCTCGGGCGCGTTGCCTATAGTGTACGTGGCTGCGCTGAACGTGCCGTCGCCATTGCCCAGCAGCACCGAGAGGGTGCCCCCGGCGTGGATCACTACCAGGTCCGGCAGGTCGTTCCCGTCCAGATCGGCGCTCACGACGGCAACGGGCAGGGCGGCCGGCAGGCCGATGGTGGTTGCCGGCTCGAAGGTGCCGCCGAAGACCGGCCTGGTGTTCACGTTACCCGTGAACGTCACCAGAGTGGCGTTCTCGTGCGACCAGTCGCCATAGTTGTCCAGGACCCTGGCCATGTAGGTGTGCTCGCCGGCCGGCCAGGTGACCTGGGCCGTCCAGGTCCAGCCGTCGGCGCCGTTGGAGTCCACGCCCAGCAGTTCCTGCGGGTCGAATACGGTGTCTCCGTTCAAGTCGCGGTAAAAGGCGACGTAGTCCACCTGGCCATAGGGGTCATCCACGCCGATGGCGGTCAGGGTCAATTGCCCGCCTTCGGTGACGGGCTCCGGATCGCCGTCGAGGCTGCCTATTACGGGCGGGATGTTCCTGACGTTGCCACTGGAGGTCGCGCTGATCTCGCTGCTCCAGCGGTCGCCGGCGTCCTGGGCCACGGCGAAGAATGACTGCGTGCCAGGGGGCCAGTTCACCGTGTCAATGAAGGTATCCCAGTAAGGGCTCTCGACCCAGTCGGCCTCCCGCACGAAGAACCGCCAGTCGTCGGCGGCGCCGCCTCGGACGTTGCCGACGTTGACGCCGCGGCCGAGCCATTGGTCGGTGTACGGGTCGAACTCGCCGTTGTAGTTCGAGTCGCGGTAGAAGTGCACCTTACGCACGAGCGTGCCGCCGCTGTTCTCGCCGGCCTGCACGTCAACGGCTGTCAGGACGATGTCCTGGTGCTCGAAGACCTCGTCGGCCCAGATCGGCTCGTTGGTATCCCAGCCGTCGCTTGAGTTGTCGTCGCGGAACAGGACGTTGCCCTGGATTCCCTGGGCTCCGTCCTCGGTCGTCCATCCCGCGACAGGATCAGCATAAATCTGCGCTTCCTGGATGTCGTGATACACGCCGTCGTCGTCAATGCTGGCGTCCGCCCATACCTCGTCGGTGGGCGATGTTGACACCCACAGATTGCCCACGTCCCCAGCGGTACCTACGTCAGTGGTCCACAGGCCACCGCCGTCCCAGATGGGTGTATCGGGGGCGTCATACTCGCCGAGAATACCCGCGTCCAGCCATGCGTCTTCAGTCCAGTTGAAGCGCCCGTCGCCGTTAAGATCGTTGAAGAGCGCGGTGCCTTGGGTGCCGGCAGTGCCGCCGAGGGTGTCCCAGATGGGGGCATTAGCCCCGGCATAGACCTGATACTCCCAGTCGTAGACACCGTTGTCGGCATCTCCCCCGCCGCTACCCTCGTGCCAGAGGTCTTCATCGGTGTCCCAGCGCCCGTTGTAATCCGCGTCGCTGAAGATCACGTCGCCGCGGATACCTTCATCGCTGTTGGCGAGCGGCGGCACGCCGTTGAGGATGACGCTGTCGTTCTGGTCGTTGTAGACGCCGTCCACGTAGAGGGCGGCAATGGTGGGCCTCTGGTTCACCAGCGTGCGCGCCGGCAGGCTTCCGGCGCCGTCGTTATCCACGGCCACCGCGTAGTAGATGCGGCTGGTGTCGCCGGCAAAGGGCCCGGTGAACGACCAGCCGTCGCTCCCGTCGGTGTCCACCCCCAGAAGCCTGTCAACCTGCTCGGCCCAGACGGGGTCCGTGCCGTGGTCGTAGCCGTCGCTGCCGGCGTCGTAGAACAGCACGTTGCCTTCGATGCCCGGCGTGCCAAGGGCGGTGTCCCAGACGGGGGTATTGGTCCCGGCGTAGACCGGCAGGTCGGTGGCATCGTAGTAACCGGGCAGCGTGCCCGTGCTGTCGTCCCAGATCTCTTCGCCGACGTCCCACTGCGCGTTGTCGTTCTCATCGAAGAACAGCAGGCCCGTGGTCCCCGGGTCCCCGGAGGTCGGTTCTCCGGCGCCCGGATTCAGGAGCGGCTGGATCCAGAGGTCCTCGTGCCTGATGTAGATTCCGTCGGCTTCCGCGTCAAAGAGCCCGTCTCCGTCGTCGCGGTAGAACTCGACCCGGACGATGCCGCCGTCCAGGTCTTCGACGCCGTTCGCGGTCAGTGTGAGTTGGTCGCCGCCCGAAATGGCCTCCCTGTTGTCGGTCAGGGTGAATATCAGCGGCCTCTGGTTCAGCGCGATGTCAACGGACCGCGTCAGGCTGTGGCCGACGTACTCGGGGTTGTTCCAGGGGTCGTAATCGTCATCGTGGGCCCTGGCGTAGTAGGTGACTTCCAGTTGTTCACCGGCCCCGGGGACGATGGAGACGCGCCCCGCGTAGCCGAAGGGCAGCTCGACCTGGGCGATCTCGCCGTCGTAGGGGTCGAGGTCAAGCGGATCGGAGTTGTGGAACGGGAAGGCCTGGGCCAGCACGGCCAGGTTCAGCCTCTCAGTGACCAGGAAGTTCTGAACGTTGTCGCCGTCGAAGTCGCCCACCATCACGGCGCTGGGCCGGTCTAACAGGCCGCCCATCGTGTAGTCGTCTGCGTTGTAGTTGCCGAAAAGATTGCCGAAGTCGGCCACGTTGTGGGTGGTGAAAGTGTGGTAGCCGGCCCGCTGCGAATCGTCTATGCCGAAGTTGGCGGACGTCTCGAATTCGTTCAGGAAGACCGACAGGCTGCCGCCTATCAGGTTGGTCGTCACCAGGTCAATGTAGGGCTCCCGCACGCCGTCGTCTATCAACTCGGACTCGACGCTGCCCTGCAGCCACCACCAGTCGGTGTCGCCGCCAGAGTCCATCGAGTGGAGCTGCCTGGACTCGTCGGCGTCTATGTTGTAGGCGGTGATGGACGAGGGGCCGTCGCCGGTGATGTAGGTGCCCATGTGCATGTCGGCCCACAGGTCTTCGCCGGCAGTCCAATCGGTCGAGAAGTTGCCGTCGTAGAAGTAGACGTTGCCCTGGATGCCCAGCTCGCCGCCCTGGAGCTCCCAGGGCTGGGCTTCATAGATCACCGTGTCGGCGACGTTATCGAACACAGCATCATCGGCTGCATCGGCCCAGAGCGGCTCGCCCGGGTCCCAGGTGCCGTTGGCCCTGGGGGCGACTTGCACGTCTACGCCCTCATCATAATGACCGATGGTGCCTGAGGCATCCTCTGCCCAGACGTTTTCGCCCGGGTCCCAGACGCCGTTGTCGTTCGCGTCGCTGAAGCGCAGATTCGCCTGGCTGCGGGACATGGGGTGGATCCAATCGGTCTGGCCGTAGATGCGGATGTCGGTGTCATCCCAGCCGGAGAGGCCGCGCTCGCCTTCGGCCCAGACCGGCTCGCCTTCAGTCCACTGCCCGTTGGAGTCCGCATCGTAGAACCAGATGTTGCCGCGGATGCCCGCCTGACCGTCGTAAGTGTTCCACCCCCGGTTTATGTCGAGGAAATACACGTCCCCCTGCGTGCCGGTGGCGCCGTCCCAGACGTTCCAGTTGGCCAGATTATCGTAGCCGGGCCCTCCGAGCTGATACTCGCGGTCGGCGTCCTCTATGCGGAAGTCCGTCCAGTGGTCGTAGACGCCCCTGTCGACGCCCGCCATGGCCGACCTGGCTTCGTTGGGGTAGAGGCCCAGGAAGCTCTCCACCCTGCCACCCTGGTTGCTGGGCCACGTCATGTGATTGCCCAGCAGGACCGAGACGCGGTTGGTCTGGGAATTCGCCGTGGCGACGTCTATGTCGGGAAGGTTCCTGTCGTAGTTGGTCTTGTTGAAGCTGTCAGGGTCCCAGTTGTCTTCCAGGAAGTTGGCGGCGACGATGGAATCGCCCGCGCCCACGGGAACGTCAGGGCTGACGCCGCGGTGGTCCGCCCAGACGCCCTCTCCCACACTCCATCTGCCGTTGCCGTTGGCGTCAACAAAGAATACACGTCCCGCGATGCCCACGGCGCCATCGGGGACGTCCCAGGCGAGAACGTCATGGATCTGAGTATCCCAGGCAGTGTCGTAGACGCCGGGCCTGCCAAGGAATGAAGAATCGGCCCACAGGTCTTCGTTGGGGTCCCAGAACCCGTTCTCATTGACGTCGTAGAACAAGACGTCGCCGTGGATGCCGAAAGTGCCATCGGGGATGCCGAGTAGTTCCGGCGTTGCGTCAACCTGGGAGTCAACGCCCTCGGTGTACACCTGATCGGCGTCAGTGTCGGCAAAGACGAACTCCCCCGGGTAGTAATTCGTCGCAGGATTGGGGATGTCCCAAAGCCCGTTGTCATTGATGTCGTAGAACCAGAGATCGCCGGCGATGCCAGGTTGCCCCGTCAGGGTAGTCCAGCCGAAGGGGTTGTAGACCTTGATGTCTATGCCGTCATCGTACACGCCGTTAGCGAGCATATCGGCCCAGGCATCCTCACCCGCATCCCACACGCCGTTAGCAACAACGAAGTCACGGAAAAGCAGATTGCCCTGGGTGGTCGGGGCCGGGGTTTCCCACCGCGCTCCTGAATAGATGCGGGAGTCAATGCCCTCCTCGTAGATGCCGTTAGCATTCACGTCACCCCAGACGTCTTCCTCGGCATCCCAGGTTCCGTTGGCGTTCAGGTCGTTGAAGTAAAGGTTGGCCGGGACCCCGGCGTCCTGGTCAACAAGCGTGCCACTGGCGTAGACGATGGTATCGGGCAGCAGGGCGTCGTAGGTCGCGTTGGCATTGAGATCGGCAAAGACGGCTTCATTCGGCTGCCACAGGCCGTCCACAACCCAGTCGTCATCCAGCAGGAGGTTGCCCTGGATGCCCGGCAGAGAGCCGTGCAGTATCAGGTCGTAAGAGGGATTCGGCCCACCGTACACACGGGCGTAATAGGTCCCCGCGGCCAACGTATCGAGCGAGATCTGTTCGTTGTCCGAGGTGCTGGTGGACGAAGCGACCAGCGCCACGGTTGAGTCGTACAATTCGAGGTCGAGGTTCCCGCTCGCGTCTACGAACTCGATGCGCACGAAGTCGTTGACACCGCCGGCAAGCAGGTCGAATTCGAACCAATCCTCGTCCGCCTGGGGGAGGGCCAGGTCGTACCAGCCTCGCCAGGCCAGCGCGGTCCCCAGGTCAGTGGCAAGAAGATCGGAGTCGTTCGGCTCGTAGATGTCACCCACCACGACGACCGTGATATGGTTGTCTGGGCCCAGATCGTAGGTGCCGCCGTAGGCGAGGAACGTGATCTCGTACTCTCCCTCGGCGTCAACGGCGAACGGGTCCTCACCGGTGATGGCATTGTATGGGTCATCGGCAGCGGGATCATAGCCGCCGATGCCGACGTAGTAGTTGCCCGTGGTGGGTGCCACGAACTGAAAGGTCACGAGGGCTCCGGCTATACCGTCGTCAACGAAGAAGACCCAAGCGCCATTCGAATTCCAGATAGTGAAGTCGGTTGCGAGCGGATCCGTGTCGTCAGTGTACGGAACCGGGTTGACGGTCACCTCCAGGAGGGCGCCCTCCTCCAGGGTGACGCGGTACATGTCATAGTCTTGCCCGGTCAGTTCCTCATGATAGTAAGGCGCAACAGCCGTCGCGTGCGTTCCCTCTACCCAGCCGTTTCGCCAGACATAGTCGTATACGACTTGCTGCGTTTCGGCGCCCGTTATGCCCGTCTCCATCGCCCGGCCAATGACGCCACCAGCATCGCCGAAAAAGCCCGGGAGCCCCTCAGTTTCCATGAAGTTCCCGTTGTTCCACATGAACAGGACGCCGTCCTGGCTGACCACGGCCAGGTCGGTGAAGCCATCCTGGTCGAGGTCGGCGGCCACAAGGTCCTCAGGCGTCAGGCCCGGCCCGGCGAGGGAATACGCCCGGTCAACGGCGAACTGGCCCGTGCCGTCGCCGAACAGGACCGACACGGTGCCGTGCCACGCATTGTCGGAGGGATAGACATTGCCGGCCCCCGACATGGCATGATCAATGAAGCTGGCCACGGCGACGTCCGTAATGCCGTCGTCGTTCAAGTCGGCCACGGTGAGGGCATGTGGGTATATCTCGGCGGAGGACCCCGAGAAGTCCACCTCGTAGTACGTCTCGGCGGTGAAGGTCCCGTCGCCGTTGTTGAGCATGACCGAGATGCGGTCGGTGGCGGAATTGGCGGTGACCAGGTCCGGGTAGCCGTCCCCGTTGAAATCGCTCGAATCAATGTCCGAGGGGTTATACTGGTGGAAAGGCGACATCTCGCTGGGCGGGGTGCCCAGCAGCACCAGGGAATCGGCGTAGAAGCTGCCGAAGCCGTCGTTCAGGATCACCGACACGAAGTCGGGGCCTATGTTCGCCGAGACGTCCACCGAGACGGCCACGTCCATGTGGCCGTCCTGGTTGAAGTCGTCCATCACCGTGCCACTGATGGTCCACCGGGGATGTTCCTGCCAGGTGTAGCCGTCGCTGCCGTTGGTGTCGAACTGCCAGTCGGTGGGCCAGCCGTACTGCGTCGTAGTTGAATTGGGCCAACCGTAGGGCGGCAGACCGGTGGGCGGATCGAAGACCGTGAACAGCACCTCGGTCAGGAACCCGTCCGAGTCGCCCACGCCCAGGGCTTCCAACAGGAGTTCGTCATCCAGCGTAACGGGGTCGGGCGTGCCCACCACCTCGTCCAGGGTCGGGTTCTGGTTGAGCGTCCAGACGGCGTCTCCCCAGTCGCCTTCGACGTCCTGGGCGACGGCGAAGTACATCGGGCTGATGTCGGGGTCCCAGTCCGCCAGAACGATCAATCGCCACTGGCCCCCGCCGATGTTCGAACCGTATCCGAGCAGCTCGTCCTCCACGGGGTTGTAATGGCCGCTGTGGAACACGTCCCGATAGAACGCGACGGTGCCCACGTCTCCGTAGAGTTGGGTGGGCGTCACGGTGTCGGGATCCCTGACGTTGTCCGCCAGGAAAGTGACGTATGCGTCCTCCACAATGGGGTTGGGGTTGTTGGTGACAGCGTCAATAATGGGCTTCTGGTTGACATGGCCCACGGCGATGTCGTCCGGCCAGGCGCCTGGTGCTTCGTCGTTGTCGGTAGCTACGGCGAAGTAGTCACCACTATCCCATTGCACCAGGCCCTGCCACTCCCATCCGTTCGAGCCGTTCGTGTCAACGCCCAGCCAGTGGTCGCTGCCGGTCCAGATGCCGTCGCCGTCGGCGTCGTGATAGAAGGTCACGTAGTCGACCACGCCGTCAGAGTCGGACACGCCGCTCGCGACGAGGGTCAACATGTCTCCCCGGGAAATGGGATCGGGACTACCCGTCAGCGAGACAACCACCGGCCTGTCGTTCACCTTGCCGATGGTCATGGCCGTGGCGCTGGTCTCGACGGGTGTGCCAACGACCAGCGTGTCATCGCTGGCGGCGTATACGCCGTCGGCGACGCCCTCGGCCCAGATGGCCTCGCCGAGGTCCCAGCCGCCGTCGCCATTGACGTCCTGCAACAGCAGGTTGCCGTGGATGCCGGCTTGGCCGTCCAGGGTGTCCCAGAAGCCGTCGCCGCCGTCGTAGATCTGCGTGTCCGTGCCGTCGCTATAGAGGTCGTCGCCGTCCACATCGTCCCAGATCTCTTCGTCCAGGTCCCACTCACTCACCGTGCCGCCGGTATCATCGAACAGGATGCCGTCCTGTATCCCCGCGGCCCCCTCGCCGTCGTCAGTCGCCGTGGCGAAGTAGTAGTAGGTGTCCGGCGCCCAGGTGGCGGGCGCGCTCCAGGCCCAATCGTCGGTCACGCCGACCTGCGTCCCCGTGCCCAGCAGGACGTCGCCCACGGTCGCGTCCAGGCGCGCGTCAACGAACTCGTCGTAGACGAGGGCAGTTCCCCCCTGTTCGGCCCAGGCGAGTTCGCCCAGGTCCCACGCGCCGTTCACGTCAGTATCGTAGAAGTAGACGTTGCCGTGCGCGCCGGATGCGCCGCCGGCGGTCTCCCACGCCGCCTGGTCGGAAAGTCGTTGGTCTACGCCGTGATCGTAGACGCCGGGCGTTCCGCCCACGTCGGCCCAGAGGTCCTCAGTGACGGGGTTGTAGAGCCCATCGCTATCTTCGTCGCGGAAGTAGAGGTTAGTCTGGACGCCCGTGGCAGGTCCGAGAACCGGCGTGCGGATTACAAGGTCGTAGGAGTCATTGGTGGCGCCCGCAGCGCCGTATGCTCGAACGTAGTATGTGCCGACCGGCACGCCGTCAAGTGAGATCTCCTCGTCGTCGGTGCTGCTGGTGGAGGAAGCGTAAGGGTTGGTGAGGTCCACGGGCTGGCCGGCGTCGTACAGTTCGAGTTGGAGATTACCCGCGGCATGGGCGAACTCGATGCGCACGAAGTCGGTGGCGCTGCCCTGTGCGACCAGGTCGATCTCGAACCAGTCCTCATCACCGGCGGGGGCTATGGCCAGTTCGTACCAGCCCTGCCAGCCGCGCGTAGCGCCCAGGTCCGCAGCCTGCGCATCGGAGTCGTTGGGTTCGTAGAGGTTGGCTGCCAGGCCGTCGAACTGGCCGTCGTCGCTGCGGTAGAAGTTGACTTCGACGATCTGTCCCGCGCCGTCCTGGTCAAGGACGTTGTGGGCGGTGAGCGTGAGCGTACCCCCCTCGTGCACGGGG
>DAOVQV010000319.1 GCA_030628445.1 Phycisphaerae bacterium
CGGGGTTGTTGCTCCCGTCGAGCGCGTAGATGTCTTTTAGGTTTCCTCTGAAGCCCGGCGTTCCCAGCCCGTCGGCCCCGATCAGGGCCCACAGCAGCGTCTGGGCGCCGTAGACATCGTAGGTTCCGGTAAGATTCGGCAGGAGGGGCTGTCCATCGGCCTCGTACGGATTCCCATCCGCAGCCGGGGCCGTGTTCAGGATTGAAGGTGGATAATCCTCACCGACGGCGGTGTTGTTGTTGAACATTTCCACGCCGCTGGAGATGGCCCTCAGCAAGGACTGGGTCCGCGCGACCTTCGCCTGCTCTCTGGCCGAGCCGAGCGACGGGACGATAAGCCCGGCCAGCAGGCCGATAATCGCGATGACCGTCAGCAGTTCGATAAGCGAAAACCCCGCTTGCGGCGAGCTTGTCGAACCGCCCCGTGGTCGCCCTGTCGGGCGGTGAGTCTTACCGGCGGGCGGGTTCGCCTTCTCGATAGTAGTGTGACTCATAATCGTTTCCTTTCAAAACCCGGTGCTATGGTCTTGTATTCGAGGGTTGTTACTGCGAGCCAACGTTCTGAATGAGCGACACCATCGGGAGGAACAGGCTGACGACGATGAACCCGACGATGCACCCAAGTGTGATGACCATTATCGGTTCGAGCAGCGAGACCATGGACGAGACGAGCGTTTCGACCTCATCTTCGTAGGTCTCGGCGATCTTGGTGAGCATGGTGTCCAGCTCGCCGGTCTCTTCTCCGACGTCGATCATGTTGACGACCATTGGCTCGACGATTTTTGCCTGTCTCAGCGGATCGGCGAAGCTGTCGCCCTCTCTAATCCCGTCGTGCACCTTCGCCAGCGCGCGGCTGAACGCCTCGTTACCGGCCGTGTCGCGCGTAATGGTCAGCGCCTCGAGGATCGGCACGCCGGCCGAAAGCAGCACGCCCAGCGTTCGCGTGAACCGCGCCACGGAGGACTTGGCCACGATCTGCCCGAAGATCGGGACATGAAGCTTCAGGTTGTCGACTATGTACCGTCCGCCCTGCGACATCTTTACCAGCTTGAACATCAAAAAGATCGCAATCGGGAAGCCCATCATTACCAACCAGCCGTAGTCGTCCTTGACCCAAGCGCTGATATCCAGCAGCATCTGGGTCAGAGCGGGCAGGCCCTGGTCCATGTCCGCGAAGATGTCCTGGAAGCTGGGGATCACGAAGTACATGACGCCCACGACGATCACTATGGCGAAGCTGATGACGCATATGGGGTAGATCATCGCGCTGATGACCTTGCGCTTCAGTGCCTGGGCCCTTTCCAGGAAGTCTGCGAGCCTGGTGAGGATCAGGTCGAGCACGCCGCCGAGTTCGCCGGCGCGGACCATGTTCACGTACAGGCGGTCGAAGGTTTTGGGGTGTCGGCTCATCGCCTCCGACAGTGTCGAGCCGCCTTCGACGTCCTCGGCGACCAGGCGTATCGCCACTCGCAGCATCCCGGGTTTCTGCTGCTGTTCGAGAATCCTCATGCTGCGCAGTATGGGCAAACCGGCGTCGACCAGCGTCGCCAACTGGCGGGTGAACTGGGACAGCAGCTTGCCCGGGACTCTCCCGGCCGATTTTCGCCGCCCGGGCCTTCCCGCCCCCACCCCTACCGCGGCGGGGGCGCCGGCGGCGCGGGTGGAAGCTTCCTTGATCTTCGTGGGGAAATTGCCCTGTGCGCGGACCTTTGCGACGGCTTCTTCCGAAGAGGCCGCATCAACCGCGCCCTTTACGGGCTGACCCACACTGTTCATTGCTTCGTAGGAATAGCTTGGCATGGCTTACTCCAGTTAGCTCGGCGCCTTGTTGCGTTCGGTCAACACGACCGGGTGTTTTTTCTTGCTTGAGGGACCCCGGGTCTCGGCCCGCGGCGTTCCGGGTGGCGGCGTGGGCAAATCCACCGCCGTCTTATTCACTTATTCGCTCTCCTCGTAAATGGTGTGCGAGACGATTTCCTCAATCGTCGTAACACCATCGTATATAGCCAACAACCCTGTCTCCCGCAGCGTACGCATTCCCTGTTTGCGGGCTGCTTCGCGGATCTTGTTGGTGCTGCTGCTAGTCATGATCAACTCGCGGATGTTGTCGTCGAGGATCATGATCTCGTAGATCCCGGTCCGCCCGCTATAACCGGTTCCGCGGCAATAGTCGCAGCCGGTTCCTCTGTAGAATTCCTTCCCGGCGATCATATCGGGCGTGAGGTCCAGCTCTCGGAGGATATCTTCCGACGGCGTGAACTTCTCCTTGCAGCGCGGGCAGATGGTGCGGACAAGACGCTGCGCCACTATCGCCTCCATCGTCGCCGTCAGGAGGAACGATTCCAGCCCAAGGTCCAAAAGCCTC
>DAOVQV010000156.1 GCA_030628445.1 Phycisphaerae bacterium
GGCGCGACCATGCGCCAGGTTTGCCCGCGCTTGATGAGCTGCGCCCGGCCTGTCGGAAGGTCCAGGTCGATGCGCCTGATGCGGTTGATGTTGAAGTGCAGCAGCTTCTTGCTGCGCAGATCCAGCAGCAGGGGCTGGAGGTTCTCCAGCACATGGCGTTCGATGAAAAACACCCCCGGTGCATCGACCAGTTTGGCGTATGCCCGTTCCCCGACGACATTACCCACGGCGATGGCATGGGTTTGGGTCGGTCTGGCCGGTGCGGTCGCGGGCGCCGTTGTCGGCGCCGTACTCGGCGCCGTGGTGGCGGGCGTCGTGGTGGGCTCTGACGGTTCGTCGGGCTCCTTTGGTTTGACCCATATGCGCGCTATGAGCCTGGGGTTGTCCAGACCATAGGGCGCCAGGTCGGTGGGTTTATCGTCGACGAACTTGGTCGCCCGGATGGTGGAGAACCGGTCGATGAAGCTGCGGACCTTCTTCTTATCCGCCGCCGCAACCGGAGCGACGATTTGCCATTCGTCGTCTTGGCCCTTCAGGAGCTCGTAGTTTTCGCTCCCGGCGACCTTGACGCGAACGATATCGTCGATGTCTGTCTCTAAGACGGTCTGCTTGCGATAGTCCTGAACATTGCGGCGAAGCTCTGCGTGGAAATCCATCTGAACGACGTACGTTCGATCTGAACCGTCCGGCCGGACATATGTCATGGCCCCGCGGGTCAACGGTGCGTGCTTTCCGATGTGGAGCCTGTACGTTCTGTCATTGGCGTCCACGAGCGTCAGTGTCCACTCCGGTTTGTCCAGCCCGGTCCGTTCGTCGGATATCCCTTCTTCCGGGTCGTCAGGCGAGAAGGCCCGCCGGTATTTCAGATTGTCAAACATCCGGGTCACGTCAGTAACTCGCCACTGCTGGGCCTCTGCCTCGAAGGGCTCCAGCACCCACCATTCACCGTCCCGCTTGGCGAGGACGACCTTGATTCCGTCGGGTCTGTCTATCGTCAGGGCGACCGGGTCGGCGGGGTTCTCGCCGAGGACCAGTTCCGTTGTTTCGGGCGCCTCTGCAGGCGGTGCGGGTTTGAAAAGGTCCGTATGGGCGACCACCACATACCCGATGCATCCGGCCAGCAATACGATCAGCACTATCGTTGTCTTGGATTTCATTTTACCGTTGCTCCGAGAGGCGAGACGCCTCCACCCCGGCGCCTCGCCCGGTCCGTCAGCGTCGACGGAATATCATCACTATCGTCCCGATAGACAGCACCAATGACGGGAGGCCGATTACGCACAAGGCCCACAACGACTTCATTGCGGTGGGGCCGATCATCGCGACCGGTGTTATGCGGACCGGGCCGGCGGCGATGTATTGTTCGTATCCGGTGAGCCAATAGACGCTGTTGGTGACAAGATCGGCGTTGGCCCGCGGCGGGTCGGTCAGCGTTGTGGCGCCTTTTGCGTTGCGGACCGGTACCTCGCTGCTCAGATAACCGTTAAGAACGGATATCGTTATCGGGAGGACGACGATCCTGGTGGGTTTCCTGGCGGCCCCGGCGTCGCCCGATCGCGTCGCCGCCAGGGCGACGTCGAACGGTGCGGGCAAGTCGCCTTTTTCGTAGTTCGGCTCAACCGTATTGGTTGGGCTCTTGCGGAAGTCCTGCACCAGTTCGATGATTCTGTTTGTGGCCCACGTTTCCCTCCGCCCGGGCGGTACCTGCAACAGAGAGGTCACTGTGAGACCTTCTTTCGGCTCGGCGTCTTGTCCGGTCGCGTCGGTCGCCAGGACGACGGGGCACAAATCGGACCAGATCGTCCGCTGCGTCTGGAGCGGCCTGCTGATCGGATGGCCGGTGAACCCGCGGATTGTCATCCAGCGCAGCAGCTCCGGGTCGATCTGGAACTTGCCCGGTATCGCCTCGTGCGGGATAAACGACAGCACGCGATAATCGCTCTTGACGTCGATGCCCCAATCCTCCAGCAGGTAACCTCGCAGACCATACGGGGGCGAGATCGGCGGTAAGTGTCGGGCGATCTGCTGAGGCCAGAAGTAGTGGGCCAGGAAGATCGCCGGTAGACCGTCGTCGATGGCGCCGCGGATCTTCTCTTCGTGCTCGCGGCCGAAGTTCGGTATCGCCTGGCGGTATCGCCCCATCACGGGCGGGGCGGGCGGTAGAATCAGCAGCACCCGAGGCCGGTCGGCTTGGGCGGCCGTTGGTTCCGGAATCCGCTCGGTGAGGTTCCATTCCTCGACTTGGAAGTTGCCCTGGCGCAGCCTTTCCTGCAGAATGCTGAAGTGCTTCGGTTCAAGCCCCATTGGAAGCATCTGCTCCATCTGGGGCGAGACCTTGGGCTTGAAGTACGTGATCAGCACGGTTGCAAAGGGTTCATTTGTCATCGCCAGGATCTTCGACGAAATACTCGAGTCCCCGTTGAAGCTGCGCTGGGTCGGGTCGGAGGCCGGCCGCACTCGGTCCAGTTCGGGCATCTTCTGCGGCCAGACCGCGTCGAACTGCACGACCTCGGCCTTGCCCTTTGTCTCGACGATGACGATGTTGTCCTGTGTTATGTCGACCGACAGGGATGTGCTTTCCAGCTCCGGTAAGGCGCGGGCTTGGGTTAACCAGGTCCGCATTGCCGCCGTCAAGTCCCCAAAGAGTTTGTTCTCGGCGAGCTCATCGAAAATCTGCTTTGTTTGTTCGTCCATTTTCGTTAGCTGATCGACGGCCTTTTCGACACCAATTGCGGCTGCTTCCAGGTGCTCGGTCAGTTGGGCCACTTCCTTGCGCCAGCCGGGTAAGACCTCTTTGATGTGATCTTCCTTGGCGGCCTTGACCAGACCTTCGGCGTTGAGCTTCATCCGGTTCATGTTGTCGGCGAACATCGCGACGAGTTTGCTCAGCGTGGTCCGCAGCACTACATTCCGGGCCTGGATGTCTATTCGCCAGGCGGGATTGTCGGAAAGCAGTGTCGCGTTTTGCTTACCGGCGATCTCGTCGAGCCCCTTGGCGGCCTCGAACGCCAGCGAGCTTGCCTTATCCGCGGCTGTTACGAACTTGCTGAGGGTCTCCGAAGGTTGGGGGGGTATAGGATCGTCCGCGGCGCCGATGGTCCGGACCATTTGCTGGGCGGCGGCTAGGGCCTCGGCGAGGCCCTTGAGGGCTTCGTCCCGGTTCGCTCGGACCGTAGGAGGGATTTGCCTGATCTTTCGCAGACTGTTGAGGCGAGTTCGCAGTTCGTCTTCGGCGGCGTCTATGACTTCGATCGCTTGGCGGATGAGCATTTGAGTGTTCGGTAAGCCCGTCTGGTCCGTCAGCTGGGAGTTTATCCTTCCGGTGACGGAGTCGATGCTGTCAGCTGACCTTTCGAGCCGATCAGAGATCTGGACCGGTAAGCCCCACGTTCCCAGATTAGACTGCGGCGCCACTTCGGCCCACCTTTTCGCCTCGGAACGCAAGCCCGTGACGATCTGGGCCCCGGTGGTCTTGAAATCCTTCAGCACCACCAGGTGCGGGGCGGACTTCCCGCTGATCTCGTTCCACAACCTCGCAATCAGCCTGTCCTTCTGAGCGTCGGTGGTGACGTTTGATACCTCGACGCGCCCCGGGCCCTTGCGCATCTCCTGCTGCATCTCGTAGAGATACTCAAGCGTTCTGGGTCTGTAGTGGGAGCGTGTCGCATCGTCCGTGCCCGTGTAGACGCACGTCAGGTGGATCTTGTCGTCGACGGATTTCAGTATCGTCTTGCTGCGCTGGGATAGCCCGTAGCGTCCGAGCATCTGGACGTCCGTCCGTGCGGGCTGCTTGTGGGCGATCAGGTTGACAATTACGATCAGCGCTGCGGCCACCATCAGCGAGACGGCGACGAAGGTTCCATATCGGAGGCGCGATCGGGCCGTCGAGGCCAAAACAAGCAGGACCACCGCCAGGACCGCAGCGGCGATAATTACCGCCAGAGGCGCCTCGATCCCAAGACCGAACGGCGAGGGGATCCACTCCGGTATCTCGTACAACACCAAGCCGATCAGGACAACCAACGCCGCCGCACCTAGAAACAACCAGAACACCAGCAAGAAACGCTGTGCCCAGGTTCTACGTCGCATCAGATCCACTGCGGCAGCGACCGCGAATGCGAATACCGCGATCCAGAGAATCTGCACCGCCATAGCCGCCGGCGCGAGGTCGGGGTGCCCGAGCAGATAGGCTATCAGTCCCCCCATCGCCGCCAGGGACAGAACGGACGAGACAATCGCCGCGGTACGGGCCCGGGCGGTCTGCAACATTTCGTTCGGGGTCTGTGAGCGCTTTATCGCCATCGTCGCGACTCCAAGGTCTTTACACTTAGGAACAGGAACAGCACCGTCGCACTTAGGAAGAACACGAGCCCGCGGGTGTCGAACATCCCGCGTGAGAAGTCCTTGAAATAGGTCATCGCGTTCAGCTTTGCCGCCAGGTAGTTCCATGGCTCGGGCCCGTGAGCGACGATGATCTGCATCAGGATCGCAAA
>DAOVQV010000268.1 GCA_030628445.1 Phycisphaerae bacterium
AGTATAACACTCGATAGTGCACGTTCATCAGACGGAACCTTAGCTCATATATGCCGTCTCTGACGAAATCAGCCACAGGTCTCCGTAGCTCATGTCCGCTTTCTCTTAGAAGCTCAATCCTGACTGTACACTTCGCTGCGCCCCTATCGGGCAAACTGTCAAACCACTCCAGAAAAGGGACCGATCCATCGTCTTCAGCAAAGATCACAACCTCTGTTTGCGGCATCTTTCCATTCTCGCAATCCTCCACGTCCCATCCATGTCTAGTATCGCATTATTGCTATGGCATGTCAACACAATTTTGCGATTTTTTTCTGGTTTCTGCCGTCGCTACGGCTCATGCAGCCTCGCGGCGACTTCAGGTACTTAGCTTTAGGTTTCGATGGGGGCATATCTTGCTGCTGGCTCGCCGTTTAAGCTTTTTCGTCGGTCCTGCGTCCTGCGGCGTGGCGATCCTGATTGTGACCTTCTTAGGCATTGTTCCCTTCCCGGCTGCTGCTTGTGGCGCTCTGGTCGGCGTGCTGCGACCACCCGTGAGGGATTGTCCATCAAACACATCTCCGAATCAAATGGGCTTAGGTCGCTTTTGCGCGCGCAGGGCTGCACTGAGCATGTCGAAGTGCGGTGGAAAAATCGAAAAAAACATCTCCCGGCGGGGTAAGGCTTTCGGCCGGTCGGTGTCCAAAAAAGTCGCACCCTGCGCGCTCAAATCGCGTCATGCGCCTAAAGGTGGGGGGCGCTCGTTCCCACGGGACGAGGAATTCGAAATGATGAACCCGAAACGCCAGACAGATTCAAGGCACGAAGCCGCAATGAGCCGAACAGGATATCCCATCGCCGGGTGCGAGATTTGCGCCGAGCGGTACGGCCAGACGGTAAGCGCCGGGGCGAAAACGCGTTGCGCAAATCATGTCTTGCGACAACCGGCGACAATGTGTTGCCGGCTGCGAGAAACTGTGGCCGGCCGCGACAACCTGCGACTATCGGTGGCCGGGGGCGAGTTCTTGCGACTTTCGGCGCGTCGCCAGCGCAGCGCGAATTGCGGCGCGGTGATTCGGTTGTCTTCCCGGATAGACACCTACCCGCTACTGAGTCGGTTCGCCTGGCGCGTCGGGATCGATCAGCTGCGGCCCGGCCGCGGCCGGGCGATGCATCAGGCACTTGGCGACGGTCAGGTCGTGTGCTTGCAGCAGTCGCAGCGGGCTTTCCGGTTGGGATGTGCGGCTGGAAAGGTAGATCGCCTCGATCACGGCCAGGTTCAGCAGGTTCCCCCGCGCGGAACACTCATACAGTTTTGTGCCACGCCTTACGGCTGCGGCGAAGGCTTCGGCCTGGCGCTGGAAGATTGCGACGGGCGCCGGGTCGGCGCGGGTCTGGTCGATCAGGTTCCCGTCGGGGTCGCGCAGCGTGCAGGTGTCGACGTCGGCGCAGATCGATCCACGTCGCCCGCAAATGGTGAGCTGTTCGCTGAGCGGACCGGACCGGCGGGTCGTCGAGACGGTGGCCATGCAGCCCCCGCCGTAACGGAAGACGGCTGCGGCCGTGTCGTCGGTATCGTAGGCGGGCAGGTCTTGACCGTCCGGGCCGACGTCTTCGGGCCGGTGCCCGCCGGAACTGATCCCGTAGACCTCCTCCGGGAGGCCCAGCAGCCACACCAAAAGGTCGATCGGGTGGTAACCCAGTTGCAGCAGCGCCCCGCCGCCGGCAGAGGATGCATCTCCACGCCAGCCCAACTGCGGGCCCCAGTTGAACATGTAGTGGGCGCTGGCGAGGAAGACCTCCCCGAGTTTCCCCAGCAGTTGCGCGGCCTGGTGGTATCCGGTGGCGAAGCGCCGCTGTGTTCCGACGGCGAGCTTCAGTCCGGCGGATTCCATCAGGCGGACCATCGCGACGCCTTCGGTGAGGCTTCGCGCCAAAGGCAGCTCCTTCCAGATGTGGATCCCGCGATCGGCGCAGGCGGCCAGGATGTCGGGCGCAGCCATGGGCGGCGTGGCGAGGAAAACGCCCTGTGGGCGAGTCTCCGCCAGCAGCGATCGGTTGTCGCTATAGGCGGGCAGGTGGGTCTCGTGGCCGATGCGCTCGGCGAGGGCGGCGTCGTGGTCGGCGACGCCCAGGACTGCAACTTGCTTAGTCGCCAGCAGGGCCTCCAGCATGCGCGTCCCGGTTCCGCCCAGGCCGATCAGCGCGACGCCAAGTGCATCTAGTCCCATCATCCGGTGCCTTTTGAACACAAACTCGCGCATGAGCCTATGCCGCACCGCGCGGGCTTGTCAAGTTGGACCTGCGAGCCGAGCGGACGGTCCGCCCCGCTGGACCCGGCCTCACCGACGGCGCTTCACTGGCGCCGCTTGGTCCGGACAGATCCGCCAAGGTCGGGCGCGCTGCGGACGGTGCATTTTCGTTGACCTGTTGCTTGACAGCCCGCCCCAAGCTGCTTAGGATGATTGCATACGCGATCGCGGGGTAGAGCAGTCTGGTAGCTCGTCGGGCTCATAACCCGGAGGTCGTGGGTTCGAATCCCACCCCCGCTAGTACGTAACAGAGGCAGAAACAGCAAGTTAGCTGTTTTTGCCTCTTTGCGTTTTAGGCCCAAATGGCCTGCGTGTGCATAAATTGTGCTTGCGATATGCACACGTCAGCGGGGAATCATCACGTCGCAATCGTTGCAGAGGCAGCCTTAGGTAACCTCGAGTTGTCCCGGAAGGGACGGGAAAGGAAGGCTGTCATGGCTTCTCTATTCAAGCGACGAAAGCAGTACTGGGTGAGTTTCTACCTCGATGGCAAGCAGGTCCGAAGGTCTCTCAAGACAACCAACGAGAAGGTTGCCAAGGCCAAGGCCAGACGGATCGAATATGAACTGGAGATCGGCGACTTGCAGATGGCAAGCAAGCTTCACCTCGCAGCAATCCTTCAAACGTTCTGCCGGCACCTGATGGCGACGAGGACGTACAAGTCGTACAAGAACGACTTCAGCCGTCTTCGAATCTTCTTCGGCCC
>DAOVQV010000138.1 GCA_030628445.1 Phycisphaerae bacterium
GAATGGTTCGATGAGGAACTGGGCGGAGAATTCTGCCACGCCGGGATCGCCACCTATCCGCTCATTCAGCCCGCCGCCGGACCCGAGGAGCAGTTCAATCGCGTCCGGGCGACCGCGCAGCCGCTTCTGAAATCAGGTAAGTTCCTGCTTTCCCTCGGCGGCGAGCACAGCATAACCGTGCCACTGGTCGAGGCAGCGGCCGAGGTGCACCCCCAGATCAGCGTACTGCAGATCGACGCACACGCCGACCTGCGCGACACCTACGAAGGCACTAAGTTCTCGCATGCCTGCACCATGCGGCGCATCTTCCAGACCACCGAAAGCATCTGCCAAGTGGGGATCCGCAGCTATTCGCTGGAAGAGTTCGAGCAGTCCCGCCCGCTTGTCGATAAGTTCATCACCCCCGCCCGGATCGCAACCGATCCGAATTGGATCGAGGCCGCGCTGGAGCTGTTGGGCCGGAAGGTCTACGTCACCATCGATATGGATGGGCTGGATCCTTCCATCGCTCCGGGTGTCGGGACCCCCGAACCGGGCGGGCTGAGCTGGGCCCAGACCACGTCCCTGCTGCGGCGCGTCTGCACCGAGCGGGACGTCATCGCGGCGGACATTGTGGAAGTCCGTCCACTGGGGGAGAACCACATAACGGAATTCTGCGCCGCCCGCCTGGCGTATAAGATCATCGCGTACACGCAACTCGACAGGTAGGGTGCGTTGACGGGCACCGGGTAAGCCTCTACGATAACCCCCATGTCGAGAGCATTGGATTCAACTCATCGGCGTGGTGTGTTCCAAGCTGAAGTGCTTGCGAACAAGCAGATCTGCGATGAGCATTTTCGGATCGTACTGAAGTTGGATGACCTCCCGCCCACACAGCCCGGGCAGTTCGTCCAGCTGCTGTGTCGCCAGGAGACCGACCCCCCCAGTGTCCATACCCACGACTGGTCGGCGGCCCGCCCGCCGGTGCTCACCGGGCGCGAGCTGACGGAGCGCGAACCGCTGCTGCGCCGCCCCTTCAGCATCGCCGCACGACGCGACGGTCCGACCGGCTCGACCCAGATCGACATCATCTATCGGACGATTGGCGCGGGGACGAGCTGGTTGGGGCGAGTCGAGGCCGGGACGCAGTTGAGCGTACTGGGGCCGCTTGGGAATACCTTCACTATCCGCCGCGCCAAAAACGCGGCGCTGATCGGCGGCGGCGTCGGGATCCCACCGATGCTGTACCTGGGTTCGGCGCTGCGGGGCAGGGGCAAGGCCGTTATCGTCTTCTGTGGCGCGCGATCGGCGAACCTCCTGCCGCTTGGGCTCGCCACCGACGTCGAGCCCAGCGAACACGGGCTCCCGAAGATGTGCATCCAGGAGTTCGCCGCCCTCAAGATCCAATCAGTCGTCGCCACCGACGACGGTTCGGCGGGGTGTCCGGGCCTGATCAGCGAGGCGTTTGATCGGTGGATCAGCGGGGAGCAATTCGACCCGGACGATCTTGTGGTCTATAGCTGCGGTCCGGAGCCGATGATGCAGGCCGTCGGAAACTTGTGCTTCCAGCGGGGCATCGCCTGCCAGCTGGCCATGGAGCGCCACATGGCCTGCGGTATGGGAACGTGCCAATCGTGCATCGTCAAGATCCGCGACGAGACCCCCGAAGGCTTCTCGTACAAGCTCTGCTGCACTGATGGGCCTGTCTTCGACGCGAGGGACATCCTTTGGGAATAGGCTCCAATCGCCCTGAGGCGTACAGGGCTAAAGCCGTTAACGCTTCAACGCCTCTGTCATTCGCTGGTACTCGCTCTTCAAGATATCCTCGCCCAGGTGCCCTTGGATGTGCGACCAGGGCAGCGTCTCCCAAAGCGGGATTTGGCGCTGCGCGAGGGCGGCCGGGTCGATCCCGCTCGCCTCAAATGCAGCCAACCACTTGTCGTAATCGAAGTACTCATCCCAGGAATCCATGCGGGCGCCGTTGCGCCAGGCAGCCTCGATGACCTCTGACAACCGGCGGTCGCCGCGGCAGATCACGGCCTCCAAGATGCTCCGCTCGATGCGATGGAACTTAAAGCGTATCGGCGTGCGCCGAGACAGGCTCCTCAGTCGGCGGCGGACGTCGAAGAGATACTCGGGCTGTCTCATCGGACACCACTGCATTGGCGTGTGCGGCTTGGGGACGAACCACGAGACGCTGGCCGAGATCGCCCCCGGCTGACCGTCAACGTCCTTGCGGGTGTCGCTGAGGCGTTTGCACAAATCGAAGATCGCGCCGATATCGTCATCCGTCTCACCCGGGAGTGCGGCCATGAAATACAGCTTCACCCGCCGCCAGCCAGCCTCGAAGGCTGCCCTGACACCGGCGAGCATGTCGGCGTCGCTGATGTCTTTTCGAATCGCTCGGCGCAGCCGCGGCGACCCGGCCTCGGGGGCGATGGTCAGCCCACCCTTGCGAACCATGTTGGTAAGGCCCGGGAGGTCTCGAAGCTGCTCGGAAACCCGCAGCGACGGAAGCGAGATCGAAACGTGCCGCTCGGCGAACTCGTTGCTGAGGCGATTGATCAACTCATCCAGATGTGGGTAGTCACTGGTGGACAGGCTCAGCAGCGAGATCTCCCGCCAGCCCGACGACGCCAGTGCCTCGCGGGCGATCGTCAGGATTTCCTCGATGCTGCGGAACCGAACGGGAAGGCGCGTAGCGCCGGCCTGGCAGAACCGACAGCCGTTGGGACACCCGCGCATAATCTCGATGGTAACGCGGTCGTGGACGGCCTCACAAAGCGGGACAAGCGGGTGCGTGATGGCGGGTGAGTCGCTCAAATGTGCAACGTGGGCGCGCCTGATTACGGCCGGTATGTCGTCCCGCAGGGGCTCTAAGCTGACGCCACCTTGATCATATCGCGGGTGGTAGAACCGCGGGGCGTAGGCCGACGGGATCTGCTGCGACGCGGCCAGAATCATCTCATCGCGGGAAGCACCGGACTTTTTCATCCGGCGGACCAGCTCGACAAGTTCGGCCAGCGGCTCCTCACCGTCGCCTGCGATGAACAGGTCAATGAAGTTGGCCATCGGCTCGGGAGTCTCCGCCATGACGTCGCCGGCGACGACGATCGGGTCGCTTTCGGTCCGCTCGGACGCGCGGATGGGAATCCCGGCCAGGTCCAGCATCGTCAGCACGTTCGTGGCGCACATCTCGTAGGAAAGCGAAAACCCGAGCATGTCGAAGTCGCGCACCGCACAGCGGGACTC
Organism: Phycisphaerae bacterium; assembly: GCA_030628445.1. Lineage (GTDB taxonomy): Bacteria > Planctomycetota > Phycisphaerae > SM23-33 > SM23-33 > DAOVQV01. Next base: position 3,232 of record DAOVQV010000138.1, read on the forward strand.
CCAGCCGAACAGGGGGACGGACCGATCCCGGCAAACCTGCTCGGCGTCCGGGAACGGACAATACGTCCGGTCGCAGGCGACGCCGGGTAAGTCATTCAGCACGTGGTAGAGCACCTGGCCGCCCAGATGCGATATCCCGATGCTGTAGGCGTCGGGGAATCCCAAGACAACGCTGACGTCCGCGGCCCCGACGTCACCGCAACGGGCGTTTGTCTCCCGTCCGATGTACTGTCCCGGGCGGACGATACGGGGCAAGATTCCATCACTTATGTCCGATCTGAAGTTCCGCATCATCAAAACCCCAAAGTCAATCTCACGCCTGCACAGTTGCCGAACCTCCTCCCGCCGCTATGATAAAGGCGTTATTCAACCACAAAGTGTACGCGGATCTTTCAGACCAACAAAGGGGTTTGAAGAAAATGAACGTGAATCGATTCTTCTTTGGGAAGTCGTTGACGATTAGCGGGGTGGGTATGTTGTGGATGGCGATGATGCTGTTCCTGGTCAAGCTGCTGATCGACGTAGCCTATATCGTTGCGGCTGTGCTGGGGATCACAGGTCTGGCGATGCTGCTTATCGGGATGATTCTTGGGGGGAACAGGATACGAAGACTATGAAATCACAAACCGAGTATCTGACGTTCAACACCAAAAAGAAGCGCCAGTACATCAACATCACAGGTGAGGTTCAGGACGTTGTGGCCGCTTCCGGGATCACCGAGGGGATGGTGCTCGTCTCGGCGATGCACATCACGGCCGGGGTCTTCGTTAACGACGCCGAGTCCGGCCTGCTGGGGGACATCGATGAATGGCTGGAAGGTCTGGCCCCCTACCGCGACGACTACCGCCACCACCGCACCGGAGAGACCAACGGCGACGCCCACCTGAAGAACCTGCTGGTCCACCACGAAGTGATCCTGCCGATAACCGCCGGGCGGGTCGACCTGGGGCCTTGGCAGCAGGTCTATTACGCGGAATTCGACGGACAGCGTCGAAAGCGGCTGATCATAAAGGCGATCGGCGAGTAAGCGGCCGGTGAGAGGACTTGGTGATTGTCACCAATGGCGACTTTGCTTGCGTAAGCTTTTTGCTACAATACGAACGGTCATGGGCATTACATTCCACTGCGAGCACTGTCACAAGGAAGTAAAGGCGCCCGACGAGACGGCCGGGAAACGGGGTAAGTGCCCTTACTGCAAGCAGAGCTGCTACATCCCCACGCAGGTCTCCGAGGACGATGTTATCCCCTTGGCGCCGATCGACGAGGCCGAAGAGCGCCGTATGGAACAGGAACGCATGGAACTGCTGGAACGGGAGCGGGAGATCCTCACCGAGACCGGCGGCGACCCGGCCGTTCCGTTGGAGCACCGCGAGGACCTCACCAGCACCGACCTGCACCATTTCGTAGTGAACTACTGCCTCGACCTGTCCGGCGGGCAAAAAGAACGGGCGCAGACGCACGTGGAGAACCTAAAGAAGCACGGCGGGCTGGGCATGGAAGCGGTCGAGGATTTCCTCACGGGGAAAGTCCAAGAGCAGGCGCTGGAAAACATCCCGCCCGAGACGCTGGAGAGGTTCCTGCGACAACTGGGAGATCAACTGTAGCCAACGAACCTCTGTGAATCGTCCTCAGAAGCCCTCATCACCACCCGGCGGGACGGGTTGCATCTCCA